>NZ_JAGTUI010000086.1:0-2558 GCF_018224585.1 Neisseria sp. Marseille-Q1983 | reverse complement strand
ATTGGTGTTGGGCGATGATTTGGCCGTTGCCGTTGTAGTCGAAGCAGGTGATGCTTTGGCTGTTGGCAGCGCGGACGAGGTTGCCGTCCGGGTCGTATCGGTAAGCGGTTTCCTGAACCTTGTCGTTATCGCGGGCAAGGGTATGGATCAGTCGGCCCAATACATCATACAGGCTACGGTTTGCTTTTTTTCATTCAAAAGAAAATTTTAACATTTCTGATAACCGATTTATAAAATATAGAATTGCCAAATGTTCATCTTGGTAACAATATTCTTCAGTTCTCAATCCTCTTTCAGAATAGAATATATGCCATTTTTTATTTTCTTCAATAATACATAATGATTCATCATTTACTTCATTGATTGAGTAACTATCTTCTGGTACTCCTTTACTTTTAAGGTATGAATTCAATTCATTAATTTTTAACATTTTCCTATTTCCACCTCTTCTAGATGCCCAGATTTTATATATGATTTAACAGGTTTTGGCAATTCATACTGTGTCCCTAATCCAATCTCTCTGAACCACGGCATAATTTTACTTGCAGCTACATTATCAATTGGTTTCAGTACCCTATATATGGTATAAGGCTTTTGATTAGAACCAGGAGGTAAGGCTCTCATAGGGTATGGTGTTCCTACTGGAGACACAAATGTTCCTCCTGGATAACCATACCTATCAACAAGAGTGCCAACCGGAAGTGTAATACTCCTCACTTCACCTAAAGCGCCTCTATTAGGAGGCCAATATGGTGTGGGCAGATTTTTATTTAAACCTAGGACATCAAGCCACTTATTTGTATTAGGCGCAAACTGATATAGATTGTCTCCGCCTGAAAGCCCAATTGGATCCTGATTCACAAACCGACCCGCATCCGGCTCGTAATACCTGAAGAAGTTGTAATGCAGTCCTGTTTCACGGTCGGCATACTGGTTTTGCAGGCGGAAGGGCTGGTGCGCCGTTCCCGTTATGTTCGTCTCACTCTTCAGTTTGCCCCAGCCGTAATAATCTCCGAACCACAGCAAATTACCGTCCTTATCGGTCATCTCGCGCGGGATGCCGATTTGGTCGCAGTGGAAGTAGCGGGTTTCCTGTTTGCTTTCGCCTTCTTCGGTTGTCCAATTGCGGACTTGCGCCAATGGTTCGTAGGAATCCGGATCGGTGTAGATATAGGTATATCTGCCGTCCGAATGAACTTCCTGCAAGAGGCGGCTGCCGTCCCAAACGAATCCGGTTTCCTCTTCCAGGCCGTTCCCGCTTAAATCATGCGGGAATGACGTTTCTGAAACTTCTCCCTCTTTCAGACGGCCTTTGCCTATCCTTCTGCCCAAAGCATCGTAGCTGTACGCCCAAGTCTCTTTTGTGCCGTCTTTCTTGAAGATTTCGGCTTTAACCGGTTGGTCGTGCAGGTCGTAGAAATAGTTCTGCACTTCTCCGTCGGCCAGTTCGCGGTGGATCAGGTTGCCGAAGCGGTCGTAGTAATAGGTCGTGCCGTTGTAGGTTTTCAGGCGGTTGTCGGGGACGGCATCGAGGCCGTCTGAAAGGATATTGTGCGCGGGGTCGAAGGCGAACCGTTCGTTCCCCGCTTTGGTCATCCTGCCCAGTTTGTCGTACTCGAAATGCGTCGTTCCCGTCCGCCGGTCGGCGCTGCGGGTCAGGTTGCCGGTGCGGTCGTAGCCGTAGCTGCGTTTGACGGCGGTTTGGCCATAACCCGCCGCTACTTTGGTTTTGCCTTTGCCGCCTTCGGTCAATTCATTGAGGGTGGCGATTTGTTTTTTCAGACGGCCTAGTGGATTGAGTTCGTAGCGGCTGGCGAGCTTACACGGTAAATATAAATTTAAAATTTTATAATAACTTTTTTTCTTGATTTATTCTTTTTCCAATAATCTTGATACATATTGAGGCAATCATATATTACATCGTATAAAGGTTTATTTTTCTCTTTTAACCTATCCAGATGTTTAAAATTTATAATTATTTCATTTTCAGGTATCCAGCTTAAATCTTGCATACATTCATCTAGTGCATTGTAATTAAATCCGAAATACTCTGGAAAATATAATTCTTTACTCATGATTTTTAAAAAACTATTTGATGTTTTTAAACTTCCTAAATTGATGTTTATAGTGAAAATATTGTTCATCACAATATAACCTCCACAAATGTTCTATAATGGTCAGAGGTATAGTAAATTTTGCCATTATCACCAATAACTATCCTTTTCTTTCCTCTATCTGCACCATTTTTTCTTTGGGCATTAGTAGGTTCCGGTTCATAATCATGTTCCGTATAGCAAACACCAATAGGAAGAGGCCTTGTTCTATCTGGATTTTTATTTTTAAATGGGGTAGCTTCTTTTTTCCCTCTAGCTTCTTCTACTATTTTTCTGATTCTTAATTTTTTAGATCTACCAAGTTTAGCCTTCCTAATTAGCCCCAACGGGTCAACCCAGTCTTGAACATTCGGTGCAAACGCATACAGATTATCTCCGCCTGAAAGTCTAATCGGATCCTGATTCACAAACCGCCCGATGTTCGGCTCATAGTACCTGAAGAAG
>NZ_JAGTUI010000085.1:0-2561 GCF_018224585.1 Neisseria sp. Marseille-Q1983 | reverse complement strand
GTCATCGACAACCCGAAAGGACAAAGCGTGCAGGCGGGCGCAACCCATTACACGCTCAAGCCGCACAGCATTTATGTGGCGGCGGTGGGCGGGGATGATACGGCGGTTGCCGAAACCATATTACGCTACGCAGGAAGCGGCTGCGACTTCAACGGCAACACCGAAATCACGGTGTACGACCACGGTTACAGCGACCCGAAGCCCGCCTATCAGGTCGCCTTTATGCGCCCTGCCGAACTGCCGGTGTATTTCCGCATCAAAATCGAGCGCGGCGCGTTTCTCGGTGCGGATGCCGCCATTAAGCAGGCCGTTGCCGATGCATTCAAAGGGCGCATCGGCGCAAATCTTTATGCCATCCGCTATGTCGCCCCCGTGGTGCAGGCCGTGCCGAATGTGCATGTGTTAGACGTGGAAATCGGTTTGTCTGCGGGCGGTATGGGCAATTCCGTGTCGGTCGGCATCGACCAAACGCCTGTTGTCCGTGCCGAAAACATCGAGGTGGTAAGCGTATGATAGACGTTAAGGAAACCGTTATCAGCCAATACGCCAACAGCTCCGTTATCTGCCGCCTGATACGCCGGTTTGACGAATGCATCGACCCGCGCGCCGACAGGCGGCGGTTTTACGATACCGTGTGGAACGTTTCTACCGCGCAGGGCTTCGGGCTGGATATTTGGGGCGCGATTGTCGGCATCGGGCGGGAAGTGATGATCGCCGCACAAGACGAATACATCGGCTTTACGCAGGGCTTTACCCCGTTTGGCAACGGCGTATGGAGCAGCGGCGAAGGCTTGGAGCGGCAATACCGCTTGGACGACGATGCCTACCGCCGCGTGATTATGCTCAAAGCGATGAGCAACATCATCTATGCAACCGCCCCGCATATCAACCGCCTCCTGCACGAGATGTTCGGCACGCGCGGACGAGCGTATTTTGTGAAAAACGGCACGATGGCGGCGCGTTATGTGTTCGAGTTTTATTTGTTGCCCGTCGAACGCGCCATCATCCGGCAAAGCGACTTGTTGCCGCGTCCAAGCGGCGTATTACTGGATTTTTACGAGCCGGAGGAAGATAAAACCTTCGGCTACATCGAAGCCAACCTGGCACCCTTCGGCGAGGGTGCTTTTTTTATGGGAGTTTGAACCATGCCGCAACCGAAACTATTAACCAAAGCCTGGGCTTCAGACGGTCTGAAAAACAATATCCCAGCCGAACGCAACGGCGGATTGGCGCAGGAAGCCGCCACCTATGCCGAGGGTTTCCCCAGCATCACCATGACCCCGATTTCCGTCGGCGGCAAACCGCCCAGCGGCAAAGATATGAACGGCGTGCTGTATGAAATCAGCGCGCACACCGTTTGGCAAAACCAAGGCGGGCGTTACCGCTTCGACCAAGCCTTTTGCGACGCCATCGGCGGCTACCCCAAAGGTGCGGTGCTTATCAGCGATACGCTGGACACCGAATACATCAGCCTGGCAGATGCCAACACCCACAATCCGAACAGCGGCAACAACACGGGGAAATGGGCAATACACGCAGGCAAAGGGCTGAAAGCCAGCACCGCGCAGGCGGGTTCTACGCAACTTTCATCCGCCACCGACAGCGAGAGCGAAGAGCAGGCGGCTACACCGAAGGCGGTGAAGGAGGCTTACGACAAAGCCGTCGCCGCTAAAGAAGCAGCAGACGGAGCCGTCAAAACCACCGGCAACCAAGAAATTGCTGGCGACAAAACCTTTACCGGCCTCACCACCCTGAAAAAAGGCGCGATTGTGACCGACAGCGTGGGCGACTTTAATGCCAACCAATACTTGCAAATCGGCGCAAACAACGTAAACGCTTATTTTTACAACAAGCGCAGCGGAAAATACCTGTCCATGCGCAATGACGGCGAGCTGCGCTATGACGGCAAACGCCTGCTCAATGTCGACGACCTCGCCGGCATGATACCCAGCGGTGCCGTGATGTACTTCGCCGGGCAGACCGCCCCGACCGGCTGGCTCAAAGCCAACGGCGCGGCCGTATCGCGCACCCTCTACGCCGCACTTTTCCAATCCATCGGTACCACCTACGGCGCAGGCGACGGACGCACCACCTTCAATCTGCCCGACCTGCGCGGCGAATTTATACGCGGCTGGGACGACGGCCGCGGCATCGACAGCAGGCGGGCACTGGGCAGCGGGCAAAGCGACGCCATTCGTAATATCACGGGCAAATTAGACAGCGGCCAAAACGGCGCACTGCAACTGTTCGACTACATCGAGACGACGGGCGCGTTTGGCGTGGAAAAATCATGGAAACAGTGGACAGCCGAAAGCAACAGCGGAAATGACAATATTCCGCGCGCCATCACATTCGACGCCTCCCGCGTTGTTCCCACGGCCAACGAAAACCGCCCACGCAACATCGCATTGTTGGCCTGTATCAAAATTTAAGGCCGCCTGAAAGGATAAATCATGAGCGAAAACCAATACCCTCCAACCAAGCCCGTCTGCCAGTTGGATGCCGACAACCTCTACCTGCACCAAACCGTGGCCGACCTCGACCCGCTGGCCGCAGACGGC
>NZ_JAGTUI010000084.1:0-2593 GCF_018224585.1 Neisseria sp. Marseille-Q1983 | reverse complement strand
TTTGTACTGTCTGCGGCTTCGTCGCCTTGTCCTGATTTTTGTTAATCCACTATAACGCGGCACACATTAAAGGGCAGCGTGGCGCGCCTGCCTTTTCCGGTGGGCAAAAAATCAGCCCTCGGAAAACGCGGTTTGCAAAATGCAAACCGCCCGTAACGCCGCCCGTATGATTGTTTTGCCGCGCCGATACTTTACGCCACACTCATTCCAACAAGGAAAAATAATGATGAAACCGCACAACCTGTTCCAATTCCTCGCCGTTTGCTCCCTGACCGTCTCCGTCGCTTCCGCACAGGCGGGCGCGGTGGACGCGCTCAAGCAATTCAACAACGATGCCGACGGTATCAGCGGCAGCTTCACCCAAACCGTCCAAAGCAAAAAGAAAACCCAAACCGCGCACGGCACGTTCAAAATCCTGCGCCCGGGCCTCTTCAAATGGGAATACACTTCGCCCTACAAACAGACTATTGTCGGCGACGGTCAAACCGTTTGGCTCTACGATGTTGATTTGGCACAAGTTACCAAGTCGTCCCAAGACCAGGCCATAGGCGGCAGCCCCGCCGCCATCCTGTCGAACAAAACCGCCCTCGAAAGCAGCTACACGCTGAAAGAGGACGGTTCGTCCAACGGCATCGATTATGTGCTGGCAACGCCCAAACGCAACAACGCCGGCTACCAATACATCCGCATCGGCTTCAAAGGCGGCAACCTCGCCGCCATGCAGCTTAAAGACAGCTTCGGCAACCAAACCTCCATCAGTTTCGGCGGTTTGAATACGAATCCTCAACTCTCGCGCGGCGCGTTCAAGTTTACCCCGCCCAAAGGCGTGGACGTGTTGAGCAACTGATTTGCCGTTTTGAAAAATGCCGTCTGAAAGCCGCCGAGGCTTCAGACGGCATTTTCACGCAGGCGGAACAATGTCCCGCATTACCGCCCGATCGGGCATCGGAACGGCAAACCCGTGAAAATTAACGGTTGCGCCCCGGTTGTTTTTGCCGTTTAATGCAAACCTTGCTGCATCAAGGGCCAAGAAAGCCGACCGGCCGCCCCCACAGCTTCCGATGCAGGCGGCCAGGCCGTCCCTGCAATGTTTTTTATTTTTGAACGAAAGGTCGAAAACCATGAAAAAAACACTGGTGGCGGCGGCGATCCTGAGCCTCGCCTTGACTGCGTGCGGCGGCGGAAGCGATACCGCCGCCCAAACCCCCTCCGCCAAGCCCGAAGCCGGACAATCGGGCAAACTCAACATCTACAACTGGTCGGATTATGTCGATCCCGAAACCGTCGCCGCCTTTGAAAAAGAAACCGGCATCAAGACGCGTTCCGATTATTACGACAGCAACGAAACACTGGAGGCAAAAGTCCTGACCGGCAAATCCGGCTACGACCTGACTGCGCCGTCCATCGCCAACGTCGGCCGGCAAATCAAAGCGGGCGCGTATCAGAAAATCGACAAGGCGCAAATTCCCCATTACGGCAACATCGATAAAGATTTGTTGAAAATGATGGAAGCCGTCGATCCGGGCAACGAATACGCCGTCCCCTATTTCTGGGGCATCAACACCTTGGCAATCAACACGCGGCAGGTGCAAAAGGCATTGGGTACAGACAAGCTGCCCGAAAACGAGTGGGATTTGGTGTTCAACCCCGAATACACTGCCAAACTCAAATCCTGCGGCATCAGCTATTTCGACAGCGCAATCGAACAGATTCCTTTGGCGTTGCACTATTTGGGTAAAGACCCCAACAGTGAGAATCCCGAAGACATCAAAGCCGCCGTCGATATGATGAAAGCCGTCCGGGGCGACGTGAAACGCTTCAGCTCTTCCGGCTATATCGACGATATGGCGGCGGGCAACTTGTGTGCCGCCATCGGTTACGGCGGCGATTTGAACATTGCCAAAACCCGTGCCGAAGAAGCCGCAAACGGTGTGGAAATCAAAGTATTGACCCCGAAAACCGGCGTGGGCGTGTGGGTGGATTCCTTTATGATTCCGCGCGACGCGCAAAACGTTGCCAACGCCCACCGCTATATCGACTACACGCTCCGACCCGAGGTGGCGGAGAAAAACGGCAGCTTCGTTACCTACGCGCCCGCCAGCCGTCCCGCGCGTGATTTGATGGAAGCTAAATACACAAACGATCCATCGATTTTCCCGACCAAAGAACTGATGGAAAAAAGTTTCATCGTATCGCCCAAATCCGCAGAATCCGCCAAACTGGGCGTGAAGCTGTGGCAAGGTCTCAAAGCGGGCAAATAACCGGAACCCCTGCCGTCTGAAACCTTTCGGGCGGCAGGAAACGGCGCGTCCGTTATCAAACAGGGGGCGTTTCCCCGCCTGCCGGTTATGATTGGGTTAAGATTAAAATTATTTAGTAAAATGAGAAAGATATGGATTTAAGTATCGTAGTTCCCATTTATAATGTCGAGAGTTATTTGGAAGCGTGTCTAAATTCCATAGAACCTATATTAAGCAATGAAAATGTCGAACTTATCCTTGTGAATGACGGGTCAAAAGACGGAAGTGAAGATATATGTTGAGACCTTTGCAAAATTCCTTTCCCTCCCGACAGCCGAAACCCAAACACAGGT
>NZ_JAGTUI010000083.1:0-2789 GCF_018224585.1 Neisseria sp. Marseille-Q1983 | reverse complement strand
CTCTTTGAGCTAAGGCGAGGCAACGCCGTACTGGTTTTTGTTAATCCACTATAAACTGCCTTCCTGTGAGTGGCGGGGCAGGGAATCTGTGTGCGGATTATGCCATAAAACGGTGTCTGCCCCAATCGCGGGTGCAGGCAGAGATTGGAAATTTTGCTTAAAAAATGTACAATGTCGCACTTTTTTGGAACGCGGACCCATTATGCACATCGGCGGCTATTTTATCGACAACCCCATCGCACTTGCGCCGATGGCGGGCATTACCGACAAGCCGTTCCGCCGCCTTTGCCGGGCGTTTGGCGCAGGTTGGGCGGTGTGCGAAATGCTGACCAGCGATCCGACGTTGAGAAATACCAAAAAGACCCTGCACCGCAGCGATTTTACCGATGAAGGCGGCATCGTTGCCGTGCAGATTGCCGGCAGCGATCCGCAGCAGATGGCTGATGCCGCGCGTTACAACGTCAGCCTCGGGGCGCAGCTTATCGACATCAATATGGGCTGTCCCGCCAAGAAAGTGTGCAACGTCCAAGCCGGTAGCGCGCTGATGCAGAACGAGCCGCTGGTTGCCGCCATTTTGGAGGCGGTGGTCAAAGCGGCGGGCGTACCCGTTACCCTCAAAACCCGTTTGGGCTGGCACGACGACCACAAAAACCTGCCCGTTATCGCCAAAATCGCCGAAGATTGCGGTATCGCCGCCCTTGCCGTCCACGGACGCACGCGCACGCAAATGTACAAAGGCGAAGCGTGTTACGAACTCATCGCCGAAACCAAATGCCGTCTGAACATCCCGGTCTGGGTCAACGGCGACATTACTTCGCCGCAAAAAGCCCAAGCCGTCCTCAAACAAACCGCCGCCGACGGCATTATGATAGGGCGCGGCGCGCAAGGCAGGCCGTGGTTCTTCCGCGATTTGAAACATTATGCCGAACACGGTGTTTTGCCGCCTGCCTTGAGTTTGGCAGAATGCGCCGCCGCTATTTTGAACCACATCCGCGCCATACACGCGTTTTACGGCGATAGTGCAGGCGTACGCATCGCACGCAAACACATAGGCTGGTACATCGACGAAATGCCCGACGGCGAACAGACACGTCGTGAAATCAACTACTTGGACAGTGCGGCGGCGCAATACGACATGCTTGCAGGTTATCTTGAAAAACTTGCCGAAAAAACCGACCGTTGGGCGTGCGCCTACCGCCCAAATGCCTTCTGAACACTTGATTATCCTTTGAAAGTGCAATCATGCCCCATACCCTTCCCGATATTTCCCAATGCATCAGACAAAATTTAGAACAATATTTCAAAGACCTGAACGGTACCGAACCTTGCGGCGTGTACGATATGGTATTGCATCAGGTGGAAAAGCCGCTGCTGGTGTGCGTGATGGAGCAATGCGGCGGTAATCAGTCCAAAGCCTCCGTCATGTTGGGACTGAACCGCAATACCTTGCGTAAAAAACTGATTCAACACGGTTTGTTGTGAATATGTCGGCAACCGTCCGTATCTTGGGCATTGACCCGGGCAGCCGCGTAACGGGTTTCGGCATCATCGATGTCAGGGGACGCGATCATTTTTACGTCGCCTCCGGCTGCATCAAAACGCCTGCCGATGCGCCTCTGGCAGACAGGATTGCCGTGATTGTGCGGCACATCGGCGAAGTCGTTGCCGTTTACAAGCCGCAGCAGGCGGCGGTGGAGCAGGTGTTCGTCAACGTCAATCCTGCATCGACGCTGATGCTCGGTCAGGCTAGGGGCGCGGCATTGGCGGCATTGGTCAGTCATGGTTTGCCCGTTTCGGAATACACGGCCTTGCAGGTCAAACAGGCGGTAGTCGGCAAAGGCAAGGCGGCGAAAGAACAGGTGCAGCATATGGTGGTGCAGATGCTGGGGCTTTCGGGAACGCCGCAGGCGGATGCGGCGGACGGTTTGGCGGTGGCCTTGACCCATGCCTTGCGCAACCATGGGCTTGCCGCCAAACTCAATCCTTCGGGGATGCAGGTCAAGCGCGGAAGGTTTCAATAGTTTCAGACGGCATTTGTATTTTGCCGTCTGAAAAGAAAATGTGTATCGAGATGAAATTTATATTTTTTGTACTGTATGTTTTGCAGTTTCTGCCGTTTGCGCTGCTGCACAAGATTGCCGACCTGACGGGTTTGCTTGCCTACCTTCTGGTCAAACCGCGCCGCCGTATCGGCGAAATCAATTTGGCAAAATGTTTTCCCGAATGGAGTGAGGAAAAGCGTAAAACCGTGTTGAAACAGCATTTCAAACACATGGCGAAGTTGATGTTGGAATACGGTTTATATTGGTACGCGCCTGCCGGGCGTTTGAAATCGCTGGTGCGCTACCGCAATAAGCATTATTTGGACGACGCGCTGGCGGCGGGGGAAAAAGTCATCATCCTGTACCCGCACTTTACCGCGTTCGAGATGGCGGTGTACGCGCTTAATCAGGATATCCCGCTGATCAGTATGTATTCCCATCAAAAAAACAAGATATTGGACGAACAGATTTTGAAAGGCCGAAACCGCTATCACAACGTTTTCCTCATCGGGCGAACTGAAGGGCTACGTGCCCTCGTCAAACAGTTCCGCAAAAGCAGCGCGCCGTTTCTGTATCTGCCCGATCAGGATTTCGGACGCAACGATTCGGTTTTTGTGGATTTTTTCGGTATTCAGACGGCAACGATTACCGGATTGAGCCGCATTGCCGCGCTTGCAAATGCAAAAGTGATCCCCGCCATTCCCGTCCGCGAGGCAGACAATACAGTTACACTGCATTTCTACCCGG
>NZ_JAGTUI010000082.1:0-3125 GCF_018224585.1 Neisseria sp. Marseille-Q1983 | reverse complement strand
AGCCTTGCGGAAATCTGAAACTGTCTTTTTCGCCCTTGCGTTTGAATTTTGGAAAATCTGAACGTTTAGCAAAGAAATTTTTGAATGAGCTTTCTAAATCTTTCAAAGCTTGCTGCAGAACCTGACTGTGGCAGTCTTTTAGCCAAGTTAATTCACGTTTCCATTCGGGCAGCAAATTCGCAATTTTGTTGTAACTGAATTTGAATGATTTGTCTGCTTCGTACTGTTCATTTTGATACGCCAAAGCGCGATTGAATACAAAACGGGAACAACCGCAAAACTGTTTTATTTTGCGGATTTGTGCGCCGTTGGGCATCAGCTCGAATTTGTAGGCTTTGCGTATTATCATAGTGGTATGATTATACCTTTGTTTTGTGTCTGTGCCTTATATCTCCGCCCTAAAGGACGGAGTTTTACGGCACAGGGCTGATAAATCCTGAGGAGCAACATACTCTAAAGCATTTCCTGATTTGAACGGCACTAGGAATCTATATTCTCCCAGTTTGCTTAAATCGCTACGGGCAGTATTCAGGGAGATACCGTATTGGTTGGCAATTTCTTGTGCAGTAAAGATTTTTCCGCTTTCTTCCACTGCTTTTTGCAGGATACAAATTTGCCGTTGGTTCAACTTTCCTATCTTTTCAGTATATTGGGCAATCGCTGCTTTGAATTCCTGTTGGTGTTTTTGTTTGTCGGAAATGTAGTGCTCCAAATCGGCAACCGCCCGCTTGATAATATCGCATTGGTAATAGATGAAATAGGTTAAATCTGAATCGTCGGTTTCCGCATACAAATAGGATTTGGCGTATTGGGCCGGAGCGTTTTTCAGAAGACGGCTGATGGATATGTATTCAAATAGCCAGTAGCTGTTTTTGAGCATAAACCAATAGAACAAAGCCCGCGCTATCCGCCCGTTGCCATCACCAAATGGGTGGATGTAGCCGATGAGGAAATGCAAGATAATAGCTTGGACAACCGGATGGATAAACGGATTTTCCACGCCGTCATAGGTAGTATTGGCAAACGCACACACCGCTTCCATCAGCGTATGAACCTGTCCGTGCGGCGGTGGTTGATACAGGCTGTTACCATTGATATCGGCGATAAAGATTTCGTCATCCTGCCTGAATTGCCCGGGCTCGGCCTTGTTTTCAATAGCGTTGCTGGTAGCAATGCGGTGCAAATCCAAAATCATTTCAACACTTAACGGCGTATTTTTCAATTCTACCGCCTTTTTCATCAAGTGATAGTTGTTCACTATCATGATTTCGTCTTTTGTTTTGGGTTTACGCTGCGATTTGAGCATATCCTTGGCCACTTTGCGCGTGGTAGCCGCGCCTTCCATTTGGGCGGATGTAATCGCTTCTTCCATAATCAGAGACTTGAGCAGGAACCGGTTTTGCTCGTTTCTGCCGAAACCGCCCAAGCTAGACGTGCCGACAGTACTGCCGCAGCTTTTGTCAATCAAATGAAGCCGTGCCTGCAAAGAGTCGGGAATGCAGAACCAAAACTGATGTTCAAACGGGAGATTAATTGGTTTTTGGATTTTTCTGCGGCTCTCCTTGACGGCCCGCCATTTCATCCGTGTATCTACCGTGTGAATCCGGCTGAATTTGTCCCAATGCAGGTAGGTTCCATTTTTATCTGTCACGGAAAATTCTGAATAATCTTTGATTTCAGTAAGAAAGTCGGGAATGTCTATATCAGGATTGTTTGCGGAAGAATTCAGTAGCTTGGTAATTTGCGTCATTCTTTCAGTGAGATGCTGCATATATTCCTGTTGCAACAGGGTAAATTCCGGAGGTCTGGAAATTTTCATGATAAATACCAAAATCGCGCAATTTTTTATAATTGAGCTATTTTGGTCAATTTTTATAAAAATAGAAAGCATTAAAATACGAATCTGAAAGAAGCGATCACCTTCATGAATAGGGAAAGATTGTGTCTACTATATTAAAAAAGGCTGTGTTTTAATATGGTGTTGATAGGCGTGTTTGGCTTTAAGGTATTTAACAGGATAGGTTTATTCCTAACCGGAAAATAATTGTCTTTTCCCTTGCAAATAATTGAAATCAATAGATTACTAAAACACAGCCTAATGTAAAAACCAATTGGTACAAATGGCAAAGATACCATTTGGCTCAAACGTACCGAGCGGCTACGCATGGAATGGTAAAATACCTACCGCAAATTGAAAGCTGCAAGACGACAGCTCTACTATACGTTCGCCAACAGAATTGCCGAACAAAGCCGGATAATCTGTATCAAAAAACTGAATCTGCTCAACCTACAGTGCATACAGATTAAAGTCAACAAACTCCACCAGAAGATAGTTGCCACATCCCTACTGTTGCATACGCTGAAAGAAGGTGCAGCTAAAAATGGAGTTCATATCGAAGAGATTAAAGCCAATGCCACCAGCCAATCATGTTACTCTTGTGGCCGCTTGAACAAACGGATAGGTGTTGCTGCCACAAGAACCAATATGATTTGTGAGAGTTTCGGTCGGCATTACGACTCTGATGAAAATGCCTCGTCCAATATTCGAAAATAGGGAGCTGAAAAGCTGGAAACATAGAGTAGCAGTTGACCGCAAAAACATAAACGCTTACGGAATAAAAAGATGTAGTGATCGCATCCCTGCATTCTTTTTTATGTTTTGATGCTTTAGCAGTTATACAGTTTAGCAGCTGTACATTTTGGCATTTTAAACTTTTTATATAAGAATCATCATTTTTAAATACTGCAAATATTTTGTACAAATTATATTCAGTATGCCTTTTTGATTTCTCATCATTAATATCTCGTTTATATTAATATTGCAAATAATTTAAACAAATTTTAGGAAAGGAAACCAATTGCGGTAACATCTAAAATTCAAAAAACTGCTTCTTTCTTTTTTACCTTCTTGCTGGTTTTATTCTTAACGTTTTAAGACATACTGTGTTTACAGTTTCTTATTTGTTATAATTTTGTTGCAATGTCATTCTAAAAAAGTCATAATCATTTTGACTTAGTTTCTCAAGTTTCTCAAATATTCCAGTTTTTCATTTCAAAAACAAAAAACAAAAGAATCTCGACGGAGAGAGTAAGTGCATGGCCTCTTTCGGTAACACTTTCGGTGT
>NZ_JAGTUI010000081.1:0-3218 GCF_018224585.1 Neisseria sp. Marseille-Q1983 | reverse complement strand
CCGTAAAGTTAAAAAGTTCCCTCTATATCGAGGAGCCATTTTGCATTCCCCCCCCCCCCCCCCCCCGCAAAATGAACATTTCGAGCAAGACCTTATCCCTTACGCCGTCCGTTTCAGACTCAATCAAATCCTTCCCGAACTCGACTGCCATTGGCAGGAAAATCTGACAGAAATCTTCAAAACACTTTCTCCCGAAGCCGGTCAGGCCGCCTGTACGCAAATCCTTTCCCGAAAAGGCATAGGCTATAACGAAGCCGACGGTTCTTTCACTTACCTTCCCAAAAAACGCATTTCGTTTTCTTCTTTGGCAACGGATATTCCCATTCCCGACCTCAAACGGCTGGCGGGGCATATCGCGGAACGCCTGAATGTATTGGCGCAATGCGAATCGCCGGTTTATATTGCCGACATTCTCGAAAGCGTGCTGTCCGTTATCAAAAATGTCGATACCGGAGGCAAGCGCGCACGGGAAAATTTCAAACAGATTCTGAAAACCGAATTCATCTACGCCGCCGCTGCGGTATTGAAAAACAAAACCAAATGGGAAATCCCCGAAAATACCCGCAATCTCGATTCGGACATCATCTGTACCTATATCTGCGAAGTGTTCCTAAAATCGCACCTGCTCGGCAACAGTTTTCCGATGATGCGCCCGCGCGAAGTGAAGCAGATGCCCGAACCGGTGTTTGACAAAGTATTGTTTGCCGAACAGCGCGCCCGCCAGTTGGAAGTTATCCGAACGTCAAAATACATCTTCGCCATCGCGCCTTATTACACTGACGATATTCCGTTTTCCCTGCGCCGCTTCCTGTCGGAAGACAAACTTTATACCAGCTACAACCGCTATTACACCGCCATCCATATCCCCGTCCGCAACATCACTCAGAATGATGCCCTGCGTTTTGCCAACGGTTTGAAACAGATTCTTTCGCTGCAATCCGGCGTGAGCTGGGAAATCATCGATATGATGGACAGGATAGAGGAAAACTACGACAAAAAAGCCCTGCCGCTGCTGTTTTCGCCATTCCCCGCGCAAGTCGAACGCACGCAGGCGATTGCCGCCAGATTGGACCAATTCGAGCGGTTGTTGGGCGACACCGTCCTCGATCCGTTCTACTATTGCCTGACGCGTATGGCGAAGGGCGAGGAAGATTTGAAATATATTTATATCGCCTTCCGCCAGTCTTTCGGCGGCATCTTCAATTCGTTTGAAAACTTCCGCCTGCTGCCCGCGCTGTGGATGAGCAGGGATGTGGAAAATATGTCCGACCGCATGAACGCCTATATTTCCGCAATGGAAGACCGCCGCCGCGAGATATTGTCCATTCGGCAGGGAAAGCCTGAAGAAGAATTTTCCCGCAAGATGGCCGGCTGCCTGACCGACTTGGAAAACTGTCTGGAAAAATACCTCGAACAGTTCGGGCCGGTATCGGAAAGCATCGAAGCCTGTACCGCCAAACTGCAGGAGCAACCGTCGTTCTTCAACAGGCTGATGAAAACCAACGACAAGCTCAACAGGCAGATTGACGTGTTGCAGAAACAGTCGGCAGCCATCCACAACGAAGCCTATATCGAAATGAACACGCTGCTTTACCGCCACCGCGAAGTGGTTTCCGTCCACAACCGCAAAGCAGATTATGCGGAAAAGGGCAAAGAGCGGATTGCGCTGTTCCCGCGCGGATTGAACGGCATCACCAAGCTGCCCGCCGCCGTCCTGTTGCCCGAGCGTCCCTACCATTTTGATATGAAGGAGGTTCTGCATATATTCTCCCGGATACCGAGGTAAGCGTATCGGCTGCCGGATAAAAATGCACCCCGTCATTCCTGTCTGTACGGGGATGGCGGCAGTGTTTCCTGCTTCGTTTTCAATCGAGCCTAAAACAATGCCGTCTGAAACGGAAGCGTTCAGACGGCATTTCTACAATCAAACGGCGGGCTGTTTATTTGAATTTGTAGGTGTATTGCAGGCCGATGATGTCGGCGTGGTTTTTGAAACGTGCGGAAGACGCGCCTTTGCTGTCCACATCGTTGCCGCTTGCCTTCGCCGTGCGGTAGCTGGTGTCGTTGATGTGGATGTGGGTGTAGGCGGCATCGACGACGTGGTTTTTACCGATATTGTATTTCATGCCGGCGGAGAACCAGATGCGGTTGCCGTCGGGCAGGCTGTTCATGCGGTAGTCGGCGTTGCGGACGGGCGATTTGTCAAAAGCGATGCCGGCGCGCAGTTGGAGCGGTTCGTTGATTTGATAAGAACCTCCGAATCCGACTTTGTAGGTGTTGCGCCAGTTGGGCGTGATGGTGGTGCGGTCGGATTTTTTGCTCATACCGATGGTTTTTTCTTTTTCAAAAACCAGTTCGGCTTTATTGAAGCGGCTGTGGCGCGTCCAAGTTACGTCGCCGAACAGGTTGGCTTTGTCGGACACTTTGTACATTCCGTGTACGGACAAAGACTCAGGCGTTACGATTTTGACACTGGCTTTTTCATTCGCCGTGTAACCGAGCGGTGCGAGCATATTGCCATTCCACTGTTGTTTCGCCGCCGCGTCGTCTGCCGCCCATTCGGCATCGCCTTTGAGCGTGTGCGAGACTTTGGAACGGTAGTTCACGCCCATGCGCGCACGGTCGTTGATGTCCCACATCCACGCCAGTTGGTAGCCGAAGCCCCAATCGCTGCCTTTGACATCGGCGTGTCCGTCGGCTTTGATTTGAGCAGCGGCAGTAGGATTAGATTGCAGCATTTGCACTTTATTTTTAATCCCCCAGTCGGCATATTTGCGCAGTTCGGCGGAAGTATGTTGTGCGATGATGCCTGTGCCGAAGGAATGGCGGTTGTTGAGTTTCCACGCGGCGACAGGTTCGACGGCGATGCTGGTCAGACCGAGTTTGTTGATGTTGTGGCGCAACACGGAATCTTTTTCGTATTCGGTGGCAGAGCCAAAGGGGACGTACACGCCCAAGCCCACGGTCAGGTCGTCGTTGACTTTGTATGCGCCGTAGATGTGGGGCGCAACCGTGGTTTTGGTGATTTTGCCGTTTTTAGAACCTTGGACGGGAAGCTCGGTAAAGTCGGTGGCGGAATCTGCCTCATAATGAATGCTGGGCAACACGATGTTGGCGTTGACGGAAATCTGGCTGCTGTCGAGTTTGGTCAGACCGGCGGGGTTGTAGAAGATGGTCGATGCGTCGGCGGCTTCTGCGGCGGCGGCATTTGCCGTACT
>NZ_JAGTUI010000080.1:0-3483 GCF_018224585.1 Neisseria sp. Marseille-Q1983 | reverse complement strand
TTTTGGGGAATTTTGCAAAGGTCTCAGGTCGCCAACTCAATCAATAGAGTGATTTACCAGTTTTCCAATCTTCCCAGTATATCTCCTACCGAATACGATTCTTCTAATTTCTCGGTTTTAAACACCATAAGATGAAGTGATTTTCAGGGTGAAAGTCGACCGGCCATCTCTGACAGCCGGTTCAAACCCGGCAGCTACCGGAATGTAAACGGTAGACCTTCTTCATTTTCATCCGGGATAAAATGCCACTTCTGCGCCAACCATTCATTCTCACGCAATACATCCGAGTATTTAACAAGAACCTGTTCTTTAGCTTGAACGATTGTATCTATCATAAAGGATGCATCTTCTCTTCCCAAATCGCAATATTTCTCAGCAAAATCCAATAATATATTCTTGGAAGGATATGTTTTCTTACCGTGGTTAGTCAGGTTTAATGCCAGCGTATCGTCATAAGCATCAAAAATTCCTTGTGTTCCAACCCTGTATATTGATGTATCCAATACATCATAGGCAGGTGCAAGACGTACATCGTATTCGTCATGATAGAGTACTGAAAAATTTTTGAGGTGTGCATCGCCGTTTTTCAATATGCAACTGGCGGCAAGTTGGTTAAAGAAATGGATTAAATCTTCATCGGGTCTGCCGGATATCTGTCGGATAATCTGTGCAATAGCCGCATAACTGCCTTTATACTTATCTTCTGCTGAATACTGACGCAGACTGGTAAAGTCTTCCATGCCTAAGAAATACCCCTGTTCACTGACATCAAACCGACGTACCAATAAGACTGATGAATCTTTCGACAGGCTGGTCTGTGCAACGGCAATGCCGGCTTGTTTGATGGTCTGCATGCATAAAAATTCATTGGCAGCCAAGCAAGGATATTCGGATGCATCAAAACCTTTGGCAATATATGAGGCAGTTTGCTTGGTATTTCTGCTGATGGCATCTAAGGACATCTTCTGCTGTATCCCGGATACACTGACGAAACGGCCGTGATGAAAGATTTCTTCCATGTATTGCTGAAAAACCTGTCGGGCATTTATGCCAAGCAAATCCCGTTCAGTCAATATTCTTGGATTTTCCATCTCCAACCTGTCAATCCATTCATTAAAAAGCGGGTCATTACAGCGCACATGTATCCGACCCAAAGCCTCTCTGCCCAGAATTGCCAAGCGCAGCATCTCATTGTCTTCAAAAGGCGCATCATGAAAAGCATATTTGCTTGTGATGTGTGCAGCCAAAAAGCCTTCCGGAAAATACTGTGCAAAGATATGCGGCATGTTGTTGCTGATATATACCTTGCTTCTGTCTTGATAATGCAGGCCCAGCAACGAAGAATTGGGATTGTCGTATGTGAACCGATACATGGCCCCCTTTTCCAAAGTACCAATTCTTTCATCGTTTGCCCAAACATCCAAATAGGTGATTCTGGGTTTACGCATACGATTTCCGGATACGGTGAGGATAGACTTCATCATGAAAATTTCTTTCAAACGGGAACATCGGGACGTTTAGACACATCTGCTGATTTAATTGTATATGGCGTATTGCGGATGAAATTCAGTAATACCGCTTCTCGTGCCTTTTATCTCGTTCGGTTAGCATTACATTATTGGGTTTTTGCGTTTCCATAGCTGTAAATTCACCCATTCTTTGGGATTTAAATGTGGTTCAATTTGATTGAGTAAATCATAAACTGATTGTTTATCTTCGCTACTCGGGAACCAGTCATCTAACATTACTTCGCCAATTGATCCTGTCTGTAATACGGCAGTATAGAGATAATCTACGCAAGCACGCGGGTGATCTGCCAGCCAAACAGGACTGTTTTCAGGATAATAGCCCATCTCATTGAAGCGGTTTGTTCCATCAATCACACCAACGTTACCAAGCAAATGTAACGTGCTACGTGTTTGATCTTTGCCATAAATATAGAAATCTTGGGGGTAAGCATCATCATTAAGGGCTGCTGCACTGTGCCAGTCGCCTGTACCGTTAGGACTATGCACGTTTAAGGCTACAATACTGCTAACATAGCGATTAGGTTCCGTTGGGGGTATATGTAACATAAAGATTCCTTAAAATTTAGCAGAGCAAAAGTGGTTTCCACGTTTTAGGACATATTTTACAGGATAGTCACCCCAATAATGTAAGGCTGTGTTTTAGTAATCTTTTGATTTCAATCACTTGCAAGGGAAAAGACAAATTATTTTCCGGTTAGGAATAAACCTATCCTGTTGAATACCTTAAAGCCAAACACGCCTATCAACATCATATTAAAACACAGCCAATAATTAAAAGTATCGAATTTTCTAACCCTGCTTGCTCGGAAAGCAAACTTGCTACAATCTGCTGCAAAGATCATTTGTAGAGCAAAAAGCAAGCAGTCCGCAGCTTCTTTTTGAAGGTGCGGACTGTATTGATTTTGACTCGGTTAAAGCTGTATTTTAGGCTAGCAAACTATTTTTTTTCTAACCTTTCCATTGACATCCTCCCCCGCCTAAAGGCGGGGGATTCCTACTGTGGTTAGCGATGTTTTGCTGACTCACTTCGGTGGGTTCGTGCTGCTGACAACCTGACTGCATTGTTCACTTCACACGCGCTGCGGACATGTCCTGCCCTGATTTTTTAGTTTCAGGCTGCTTGAATGGCTTGCCCGCGTTTTAACACATTGATTGCACCGACCGCATCCGCATTTTCCGTATAGCCGCATTCTACGCATTCAAATACAGCCTGCGTTTGACGGTTGTCTTTCGCGGTATGTCCGCAACAAGGACAGGTTCGGCTGGTATTTTGCGGCGGTACGGCAACCAGATGTCCGCCATTCCAAGCCAACTTATACGCCAACTGCCGTCTGAACTCAAACCAAGACTGATCCAGTATCATCCGGTTCAAACCTGATTTCTGTTTCACATTCTTGCCGTGCTGTTCAACATCTCCTTTGGCGGATTTGGACATGTTTGTTACCTGCAAATCTTCAACATACACAATCGCGTGGCTTTGGCTGATTTGGCTGCTGATTTGATGCAAGTAGTTTTTACGGATATTGCTGATTTTGTGGTGCAATTTAGCAATTTTGGCTTTCAGTTTTTGCCAATTTTTGCTGAATTTTGTTTTATGCTTAAACTGTTTTTGCAGTTTGACCAATTTGCCTTTAAGGTTTTTGAATGCGTTAATCGGTTCAAAATGTTCGCCGTTGGATAGCGTAGCGAAGCGCACGATGCCCATATCGATACCGATTTCCCCGCCTTTGGGTTGCGGTGTTTTTTGTTCAAATTCTGTTTGAACGGAGATATACCACTTACCGCATTTTTGGCGGACGGTTACATTTTTCAGGCTACCTGAAACATTTCGGCTATTGCGATAACGTACCCAACCGATCTTTGGCAAATAGATGCGGTTATTTTGTTGTTCCAATTTGCAGCCTTGCGGAAATCTGAAACTGTCTTTTTCGCCCTTGCGTTTGAATTTTGGAAA
>NZ_JAGTUI010000007.1:0-62709 GCF_018224585.1 Neisseria sp. Marseille-Q1983 | reverse complement strand
GTGTGAGGCTCAAGGCACTCACACTTATCGGTAATCTGTTTTGTTAAAGAGCGTTTGAATTATTTCGTTACCGCCGCTTCGTCAGCGGCGAAGAACCGAACTATACGCTTAAAGAGATTTGCGGTCAACCGTTTTCTTAAAAAATTTTTATAAAAATATTTATCATATTGTTTATAAATTAATTTATATTTATTAACCTGCTTTTGCCATATAAAATTCTTCCAGCGCATGAGAGATATTTTCAGCCTGCCATTCGTTTTTTAAGGGTGCAACAATTTCGATTTGTCGGTTTTGGTAGGCAAATTGTATTTTCCATGAATACAGAAACATGGTTTCGGATTCTGTTCCGCCGTATAAGCTGTCGCCCAGAATCGGACTGCCCAAACTTTTCATCGCCACTCTCAATTGGTGCGTTTTGCCCGTATGCGGTTCTAGGATGAACAGCCGCAGTTTTTCGGCGATACTGATGCTGTGGAATCGGGTAACGGCGATATTTTCTGTATTGCGCGTCAACTTCCACATTCCGCGCCTGGATTTTTCCATGCCGCCTTTTATCCATCCTTGTTTTTTGGACGGTTTGCGGTCGGACAAAGCCAAATAGGTTTTCTTCATTTTCCTTTCGGCAAACTGTGCGGCAAGAACAGCGGCACTTTGGGGATTAAGGGCAAACAGCAATATGCCTCCGGTCTGCTTGTCCAACCTGTGCAGCAACCATACCTTTTCTACGCCCAACTGTGCCGCAAGTGTTGCCGTCAGGCTGACTTCACCGTCGGAACGGTGGACGGATATGCCTTGAAGTTTATTGATGGCGACAAAATCTTGGTGTCTGAATAAGATTTCCCACATATTTGAACCTGAATATATTTGACAGAAACTTTCTGTCAGGCATTGTTGTGATGTTCTGCAATCATTTTTTGGTACACGGCCGGCGGCACATATCTTTTGACGATTTCCATCCAGCCTTCCGGCCCGACCAGTCCTTTGACCATAGTGGACGACACTTCGGCAATTTCGCGCGGCGGCATGAGGAATACGGTGGATATTTCGGGGGCGAGGTCGCTGTTGATATGGCGCATAGAGCGTTCGTATTCGTAATCGGCGGCAGAACGGATGCCGCGCACGATGAATCCTGCATCTACCTCACGGGCGTAATGCACCAAAAACCGGTTTTCAAACACTTCAATTTTGACGTTTGGGAAGTTGTCGGTAATGGCGCACAACATATCCTGCCTTTCAGCGACGGTATAGGTATTGCGTTTGTCGGGATTAATGCCGATGGCGACGATGAGTTCGTCAAACATAGATTGCGCCTGCCGTATCATCCACAGATGCCCCAATGTGGGCGGATCGAAACTGCCGGCATAAACGGCGCGGCGCGGTGTATTCGGTAACATTTGATTCCTCCCGGCCTCATAGCCGGCTGTGTTTTTATAGTGGATTAAATTTAAACCAGTACGGCGTTGCCTCGCCTTGCCGTACTATTTGTACTGTCTGCGGCTTCGTCGCCTTGTCCTGATTTAAATTTAATCCACTATATGTGCGTGCATCCGTATTGTATGCCCAAAGTAAAATGCCGTCTGAAACATTTTCAGACGGCATAGCCGGACGGCGTTTTTCCGGCATCAATCCTCGCCGTTTAAAGACAGCAGGATGTTCAGCAAACTGCTGAAGATGTTGTAAAGCGAGATAAACAGTGTCAGTGCCGCACTGATGTGGCTGTCTTCTCCGCCGTCGATGACGGTGCGTACCTGCCACATAATCATTAAGGAACTGAACAAGACAAACCCGGCGGAAATGGTCAGTGCCAGCGAGGGGATACCCAAAAACAGATTGGCAACCACGGCGACCATCAGAATGACTGCACCTACGGTCAGGAAGCGTCCGAGCGCGTTCATATCGAGCCGAGTCCGGCGCGCCAAGGCGGACATCGTTAAAAAGACGGCGGCGGTCATCGCGGCGGCAATGCCGACGATTTTCGCACCGTCGGCAATATGAAGCGCGTATTGCAGCACGGGGCCGATCAATACGCCCATACCGAATGTGAATACCATCAGCAGGGCAACGCCAGTATTGCTGTAACGGTTTTTCTCGATGAAGTGGATCATACCGTAGAAAAACGCCAGCACGACGGCAAACCCTATCCAGCGCGAACCGAAGGCGGCGTAAAAATTAAAGCCGGCATTGGCGGCAAGCACCGCGCCTGCGGCTGCCGGAATGAATGAAAATCCGAGCAGGCGGTAGGTTTTCTGCAGGACGGTGTTTTTAGAAACCGTATGCGCGGTGTAGTCGTAAACGTCGTGTTGCATATCATCTGCTCCTGAAAGTGCGGTTGGGGATAACGGGGGATTTTAACATTGTCCAACGTCAAAATTTGTCCGGTTGCGTGAAGATAAGGTTGTCCGGCGTATTTTAAAGGCCGTCTGAAGCAGGTTCGGACAGCCTGTGTTCAAAACGGAAAACCGTTTATTGCGGAACGTATCCTTGAACGGCATCCGCGCCGTCGCCGAAGAAATACTGCTCCATCTGCTGCGCCAGATATTCGCGCGCGCGCGGATCGGCAAGGCTTAAGCGGTTTTCGTTAATCAGCATCGTTTGGTGGCGCGTCCACGCCGCCCACGCTTCTTGCGATACGTTTTCAAAAATGCGCTTGCCCAATTCGTTGGGAAGCGGTGGGAATTTCATGCCTTCGGCTTCTTTGTTGAGCTTAACGCAAAATACCATGCGTGCCATAGCGGATTCCTTTGCTGTGTGTTCAGAAATAACGGGGTGATTTTAACCGATTAGGGGTACGGACAAAAGCCTTCTTATTCCCGATGATAGGGATGGTTGTGCAGGATGGAGACGGCCCGGTAGAGCTGCTCGGTCAGAAGGACGCGCACCATGCCGTGCGGCAGGGTGAGGCTGGACAGGCGCATCATCATGCGGGCTTGTTGTTTGAGGCGGTCGGTCATGCCGTCCGCGCCGCCGATGACGAAGCAGACGTGTTCGCCGTTTTGCTGCCAGCTTTTGAGGTGTTCCGCCAGCTCGACGGAGGTCGGTGCTTTGCCGCGTTCGTCAAGAACGACAAGGAACGCGCCTTGCGGAACGGCTTCAAGGATGCGTTTTTCTTCTGCCGCCATACCTTGGGCGGCATTCACGCCCGCGCCGCGTTTTTCGGGTTTGATTTCTTTGAGTGCGTAGGCGACGTCGCGTCCGAAGCGTTTGGCGTATTCGGCGACGGCCTCATCAACCCAGCGCGGCATTTTGGTGCCGACTGCCAAAACGGTGATGTTCAATGCTTTCTCCCTTACAGGAAAATGCCGTCTGAAGGTTCAGACGGCATCGGGAATCAGTCTGCCGCGTGCCACGGCTTCTGCATTCCGGCGTGGAAACTCGGTTTCTCGCCGCCCCAGAGGGTGTCGATGTCGTAGAAGTCGCGCACGGCAGGGAGCATGACGTGGACGACGAGGTCTCCCGCATCGACCAGCGTCCATTCGCCGCTGTCGCCTTCGGTGCTGAGGATTTCAAAACCGGCTTCTTTCAAATCGACGGCAACGTTGTTGGCCAGTGCTTTGACTTGGCGCGTACTGTCGCCGCTGGCGATAATCATTCTGGCAAACAGCGAAGTTTTGTCTTGCGTTTCGAGAACGGAAATATCTTTGGCTTTGATGTCTTCGAGGGCGTTGACGGCGACCTCGACCATTTTTTGCAGGTCTTGCAGTTCTTGTTCGTTCATTATGTTCCTAATGGGATGTTTTCAGACGGCATTATAGCCGTTTCTTACTGATTTGACTTTATTTTTCATACAAACCGTGTTCGCGGATGTAGCGTGCGGCGGCAGGTGGGATGCCGTCTGAAACACCGGCGCGGCGGATTTCCGTTGACGACACATTATGCATCGGGGCGGACAAGATGCGGACGCTGCCGTCCTGAAGGGACTTGCCCAGCCATGCGTGCAGTTCGCGCGGGGTTTGGTGCAGGCTGTCGCCCTGCCGCATGGCGACGGCGATATTGGTTTCGCGCACGAGCATCTGCCATTTTTTCCATGTATGCAGCTTCATCAGGCTGTCGCTGCCCATCAGCCACCAGAGTTGCGCCGAGGGGAACTGCTGGCGGAAAATTTGGACGGTGTCGAAAGTGTAAGTCTCGCCGTGACGGACGATGTCGCAGTCGCTGACGGCAAAACGTGCGTCTTCTGCCGTCGCCAGTTCGACCATGGCAAGGCGGTCGGCAGCGGAAGCGGAGGCGGCATCTTTGTGATACGGGCCGCCTGCCGGCAGGAAAACAACCGTGTCCAAGCCGATTTCATCGGCAAAGGCACGGGCGATATGAAGATGTCCGTTGTGTATCGGGTCGAAAGTGCCGCCGAACAGTCCGATTTTCTTCATGATGTTTCCATTCCTTCCGATAAGTCCATGCCGTCTGAAACACTGCCGTCCACAATCAGGGTCAGTTTGCCGGTAACGGGATGGATGACCAATCCGTGAACGGCAATATGGCGCGGCATCAACGGATGGCGGCGGATGAGTTCGACCGTATGGCGCACGCTGTCTTCGACGTTGTCGAAACCGGTCAGCCAGCCGTCGAGGTCGACACCGGCATAACGCAGGGTTTCGATACGGTCGTCGGGAATATTGCTTTCATGCACCTTACTGAGAAAGCCGGCCGCATTCAATCCCTGCATACCGCAATCGTGATGGGAGATGACCATGATTTCTTTGACTTTCAGTTCAAACACGGCAACCAGCAGACTCCTCATGACCGAACCCCACGGATGCGCAACCAGCGCGCCTGCATTTTTAATCAATTTGGCATCGCCGTTCCTCAATCCCAAAGCATTGGGCAGCAGCTCGATAATCCGCGCATCCATACAGGACAAAATCGCCAACTCCCTGCCCGGGTATTTGTCGGTAAAATATTTCTCATATTCGCCCGACTCGACAAACTTCTGATTATAGGAAAGGATTTCGCTCAACTCGCTCATTTTGCCGTCCTCTGAAAAAGGGTTCACATTATAACGTTTCCGTCTGTTTTCCGCCCTCGCCGTTGTCCAACAGCAGGAAAATGCACACCGCAAATGCCGACAACAGCAATGTCAACACCATCGCCCGCGCGTAATTGTCCTCACCCGCACGCCCCAAATAGGCATAAATCAAAGTCGTCAACGTCTGCCATTCCGGACGCGACAGGAACAATGTCGCCGCAAATTCGCCCACGCAGGTTGCCGCCGCCAAGGTCAGACCACGCCGCAACGCCGGTTTCAAGAGGGGGAGCGTAATACGGTATGCCGTCTGAAAGCCGTTTGCGCCCAAACCTGCCGCCGCCCTGCCATAATCCGGCGGCAGTGCATCCCAGGCCGATAAAACATCTTTTGCCACAAACGGATAAGCCAACAGCGCATACATCGCCAGCAGCAACGGCAACGAAGCCGTCCACTGCGGATAAAGCAGCAGCACACCTGCCGAAACACAAACCGGCGATACCATAAACGGCAAAAACATCAGCCCGCGCATCCACGCCGACCGCCGCGCCGCCGCCGCATACATGACACCCAATACCGCCGCCAAAAATACTGCCGCCGCCGAGAAGCGCAAAGTATTCCACACCGCCTGCCACGTTTCGCGTTCCGCCAACACCTGCCAAGATTCTCCCGCAGAACAGGCCTTTACCACGACCGCCGCCAGCGGGAACAGGCAGCATATGCCCAACACCGCCGCCGCAAACGCCAGCAGCACATATTCCCCGACCGACTGCGGTTCAGACGGCATCACAGGAGAAACCGCCTTATCCGAACCCGCGCGTCTGCCGAACCACGCATACAGCAACCCTGCCGCCGCCGTTACCCCCAACACCAGCCACACCAGCACCGAAGCAACCGCCATATCGAGTTCGAACATGACCAACTGGTAAATTTCCACTTCGACCGTGGCATAACGGCTGCCGCCCAGCAGCAGCGCCAGCCCGAACCCGGAAAAACAATACAGGAAAACAAGGCACACGCCGCCGGCAAGCCACGGGCGCAAAACGGGCATTTCAATGTCCCAAAACCGCCTCCACGCCCCCGCGCCCAGTGTCCGTGCCGTCTGAAGCCGTGCCGCAGGCACTTGCACAAACCCCTGATATGCCGCCCTGACCAACACAGGAAGGTTAAAAAACACATTGCCGTACAACAACAGATACGGCGTATCCTGCCCGCCGCGCCACAACAGGCCGTCCGCCCCGAACAGGGCCAGCACGCCCACGCCCGCCACCAGCGTCGGCATCACAAACGGCAGCATCAGCAGGCGCAGCACCAAAGCCCGCCCCGGAAACGCCAGCCGCGCCAGCACCCACGCGACAGGCACGCCCAAAGGCAGCACCAGCACACAGGTTGCCGCCGCCTGAAATACCGTCCACGCCAAACGCTTGAGCATATAGGCATCCGACAGCACCGCGCCCCACGCCAAACCGTCATACGCCGCCATCGCCCACAAAGGCGCAAGCACCATCGCGGTCAAAAAACACAGGGGCGGCAGCGCAACCAATCCGGCAACCGCCCAACGCCGCATATCCATCCGTTTTCCCATTTCAAAACATAACGGCGGAATTGTACCCAAAGCCGGTCAAAAATGACTGCACAATTTTATCCGTCCGCCGGAATTCAGCGTCGGACACCGGCGCGGGTGCGTAACAAAACAGCCGAAACCGGTATGCCGAACCGGAAAACATCCGGAAAACACATCCAAACCCGAAACAAAATGCCGTCTGAAACCCTTTCAGACGGCATTTCTGTCAAACGCTGGACGCACTCAACCCAAACTCAACAGCAGGTTGCGGAACGCGTTCGGATCTTTGATAAACGTCATCTCGCCCGCCTGCGGAAAGTGAAAATCCAACAGGCGCGACACCCAAAAACGGATGCAGCCGGCGCGTTGGGCGGTCGGGAAATACGCCTTTTCTTCGGCACTCAAGGGGCGCACGCCCTCATAACCGCCGATAAACGCCTTTTCCAACGCCTCATCCAACTTATTGTCCGCCGTCCTTGCCCAATCGTTGACCGCAATCGCCAAGTCATACATAAAATTGCCCCGGCAGGCATAATAAAAATCGATGAAGCCCGATACCTGACCGCCGTCAAGCAACACATTGTCTTTAAACAAATCGGCGTGGATGATGCCCGAAGGCAGATGGTTGCCGAGATTGTCCTTCAGCGCATCGATTTCGGCACGCAAAAGTGCGGCATCGTCTTGCGACAGGACGGGCAGCAGTCGGGCGCACGCCTCCGTCCACCACGCATCGTAACGCGGGTTTTCCATTTCCAAAGGGAAATCGGCGGCGGCAAGGTGCATTTTGGCCAGCATCGCACCGGTATGGAAGCACTGCTCCGCCGTCGGCAGCGCGGTATCCGAACCTTTCAGGCAGGCAACCAGGCAGGCAGGCTTGCCTGCCAAAACGGAATCGAGCCGGCCGTCTTTGCGCGCAACCGGCGCGGCAACCGCCACGCCCTTCATACTCAAATGCCGGTTAAGCTCCAGAAAAAACGGCAGCTCTTCCTGTTTCAACACTTCAAACACGGTCAGCACATAACGTCCCGAAGTTGTCGTCAGAAAATAATTGCTGTTGGTAATCCCCTGCGCGATGCCCTGCAGGGAAACAAATTCCCCCAAATCGTAACCGCTCAGGAAGCCGCGCATTTCATCATCGGAAACACTGGTATAAACAGACATATCCATTCACCCGTTCAAAACAATCAAACCTGCCGTCAGAACGCCGGACGGCAGGCAAACATATAATTCACATCGGTCGAATCGCACAGGGCATAAGTTTGCGACAACACGGAAAAAGTCATACCCTTGGTTTCCACCACATCCAAACCCGCCTGACGGCACATCCGCGCCAAATCGGCAGGCGCGATAAATTTTTTCCAGTCATGCGTGCCTTTGGGGACAAACTTCAACAGATATTCCGCCGCCACAATCAGATGCAGATAAGATTTCGGGTTTTTATTGATGGTGGAAAAAAACACCATGCCGTCCGGTTTGACCAGCTTGGCGCAAGCACGCACGATGGCGGCGGGATCGGGGACGTGTTCCATCATTTCCATGCACGTTACCGCATCAAACGAGTGCGGTTCCGCCCCGGCAAGGTCTTCCACGCGGATACATTCGTATTCGATATCGGCGACATTGTTCAAAGCCGCGTGCAGGCGGGCGGTTTCCAGCGACTGCTCCGCCATATCGATGCCTTTGACAAACGCCGCGCCGCGCCGCGCCATACTTTCCGCCAAAATCCCGCCGCCGCAGCCCACGTCCAAAACCCGTTTGCCGCGCAAATCCGCGTGTCCGTCGATATAATCCAGCCGCAGCGGATTGATGTCGTGCAAGGGCTTGAATTCGCCCGACTTATCCCACCATTTGTCGGCAATCCGGCTGAACTTGGCGATTTCCTCTGCGTCCACATTATATTTTCTGTCAGACATCCTGCCTCCCATCATTCAAAAACACGGCGGCGTCCGCCGTTGCCCAAAAGGGAAAAGATTATACTATGGAACGTCATGCCGTCTGAACAGACTTTCAGACGGCATGACTGCAAACACCTTACAGCCCCCCGCACTTTACGGCATAATGGCGGCCACGCTTTTCGTCAGAAAGATAAAATATGTCAACCAAAACCCCTTCCCTGTTCGGCGGCGCGATGATTATCGCCGGTACGGTTATCGGCGCAGGCATGCTTGCCAACCCGACCGCCACATCCGGCGTATGGTTTACCGGCTCGCTGGCCGTGTTGCTGTACACCTGGTTTTCCATGCTTTCCAGCGGCCTGATGATTTTGGAAGTCAACACCCATTATCCGCACGGCGCAAGTTTCGACACGATGGTCAAAGACCTGCTCGGACGCGGCTGGAACATCATCAACGGCATCGCCGTCGCCTTCGTTTTATACCTGCTTACTTACGCTTATATCTTCGTCGGCGGCGACCTGACCGCCAAAGGCTTAGGCAGCGCGGCAGGCGGCGACGTTTCACTCACCGTCGGACAACTCGTCTTCTTCGGCATCCTCGCCTTTTGCGTATGGGCATCCGCACGCTTGGTCGACCGCTTCACCAGCGTCCTCATCGGCGGCATGGTATTAACCTTTATTTGGGCAACCGGCGGCCTGATTGCCGATGCCAAAATGCCCGTCCTGTTCGACACCCAAGCCCCCGTCGGCACCAACTACTGGATTTACGCCGCCACCGCCCTGCCCGTCTGCCTTGCGTCATTCGGTTTCCACGGCAACGTCTCCAGCCTGCTCAAATACTTTAAAGGCGACGCGCCCAAAGTGGCTAAATCCATCTGGACGGGCACACTGATTGCGCTGGTAATTTACGTCCTCTGGCAAACCGCCATCCAAGGCAACCTGCCGCGCAACGAGTTCGCCCCCGTGATTGCCGCCGAAGGGCAAGTCTCCGTCCTCATCGAAACCCTGTCCAAATTCGCCCAAACCGGCAATATGGATAAAATATTGTCCCTGTTTTCCTACATGGCGATCGCCACCTCGTTTTTAGGTGTAACGCTCGGACTCTTCGACTACATCGCCGACATCTTCAAATGGAACGACAGCATCTCCGGCCGCACCAAAACCGCCGCGCTGACCTTCCTGCCGCCCCTGATTTCCTGCCTGCTCTTCCCCACCGGCTTCGTTACCGCCATCGGCTACGTCGGCCTGGCGGCAACCGTCTGGACAGGCATCATCCCCGCCATGCTGCTCTACCGTTCGCGCCAAAAATTCGGCGCAGGCAAAACCTATAAAGTTTACGGCGGCTTGTGGCTGATGGTTTGGGTCTTCCTTTTCGGCATCGCCAACATCGCCGCACAGGTATTGAGCCAAATGGAACTCGTCCCCGTATTTAAAGGATAAAGGCAAAATGCCGTCTGAAGCCCGCCGGCGGCTTCAGACGGCATTGCCTCGTTATCGCGCGCCACAGGCGCATCACTGCCGATATTTCAGTATAATGCCACCCCCGACCTGCCCCAATCCAAAGGAACCGTGATGAAACTCATCATTCTCGACCGCGACGGCGTCATCAACCAGGACCGCGACGACTTCGTCAAATCCGTTGACGAGTGGATACCTATCGAAGGCAGCATGGATGCGGTGGCATTCCTGACGCAGGCAGGCTGCACCGTTGCCGTCGCCACCAACCAATCCGGCATCGGCCGCAAATATTTTACCGTTCAAGACCTCACCGAAATGCATGCCAAAATGCACCGCCTCATCCGTCAGGCAGGCGGGGAAATCGACGGCATCTGGTTCTGCCCGCATACCGGCGCCGACAACTGCAACTGCCGCAAGCCCAAACCGGGCATGATTGAAGACATCCTCGAACGCTTCAACGCTCAAGCTTCGGAAACCTGGCTGGTCGGCGACAGCCTGCGCGATTTGCAGGCAATCGATGCCGTCGGCGGAAAACCCGCGCTGGTTCTGACCGGAAAAGGCAAAAAAACGCTCTCCCAACACGGACACGAATTGCCCGAACACACACAGGTTTTCGATACCCTGCTCGATTTCTCACAATACATCATGCAGGAAAACGCCGCACCGCAAGCCGACTGAACATACCGCATTTCCGACAAGGCAAAACCATGCTCATCATCCGCAACCTGATTTACTGGCTGATACTCTGTTCCAGCCTGATTTTCCTCTTTCCCTTTATGCTGCTCGCCTCGCCTTTCCGGGACGGGGCGCACAAGATGGCGCGGGTCTGGGTCGGCATCCTCAACTGGTCGCTCAAACACATCGTCGGGCTCAAATACCGCGTCATCGGCGCGGAAAACATCCCCGACCGCCCCGCCGTCATCTGCGCCAAACACCAAAGCGGCTGGGAAACGCTTGCCCTTCAGGACATTTTTCCGCCGCAGGTTTACGTTGCCAAACGCGAGTTGTTCAAAATCCCCTTTTTCGGTTGGGGTTTGAAGCTGGTCAAAACCATAGGCATAGACCGCAACAACCGCCGCGAAGCCAACGAACAGCTCATAAAACAGGGGTTGGCGCGCAAAAACGAAGGCTATTGGATTACCATTTTCCCCGAAGGCACGCGCCTTGCACCCGGAAAACGCGGCAAATACAAGCTCGGCGGCGCGCGCATGGCGAAAATGTTTGAGATGGACATCGTCCCCGTCGCCCTCAACAGCGGCGAATTTTGGCCGAAAAATTCCTTTCTGAAATATCCGGGCGAAATCACCGTCGTCATCTGTCCGACCATCCCGCACGCAAGCGGCAGCGAAGCCGAATTGATGGAAAAATGCGAACACCTCATCGAAACGCAGCAGCCGCTCATTTCCGGCGCAGGCCCGTTTGCCGCCAAAGTGCCGTCTGAAACCGTATGACCTCCCTGATCCACACTCTTTCAGACGGCATGGAACTGACCATAGAAATCAAACGCCGTGCCAAGAAAAACCTGATTATCCGCCCTATCGGCACACATACCGTCAGCATCAGCGTCCCACCCTGCTTCTCCGTCTCCGCTCTAAACCGCTGGCTGTACGAAAACGAAGTCGTCCTGCGGCGAACACTGGCGAAAACACCGCCGCCGCAAACTGCCGAAAACCGGCTGCCCGAATCCATCCTCTTCCACGGCAGACAGCTTGCCCTCACCGCCCATCAAGACACGCAAATCCTGCTGATGCCGTCTGAAATCCGTGTTCCCGAAGGCGCACCCGAAAAACAGCTTGCGCTGCTGCGGGACTTTTTGGAACGGCAGGCGCACAGTTACCTGCTTCCCCGCCTCGAACACCACGCCCGCACCACACAACTGTTCCCCGCCTCCTCCTCGCTGACCTCTGCCAAAACCTTCTGGGGCGTGTGCCGCAAAACCACAGGCATACGCCTCAACTGGCGGCTGGTCGGCGCACCGGAATACGTTGCCGACTACGTCTGCATACACGAACTCTGCCACCTCGCCCACGCCGACCACAGCCGCGCATTCTGGGTGCTGACCCGCCGCTTCGCACCCTACGCGGACGAAGCCAAGCAATGGCTCAAAGACCGCGGCAGGGAACTTTTTATTTTGGGATAATGCCATCCGTTTCAGACGGCATTTCCGCATTCAACCTACACGGGAGATTCAATATGAAGAAACTCGCCGTCCTGACCGCGCTCGCCGGATGCAAAGAACAAGCTGCACAAAAACGGCCTGTCGATCAAAGCAGGATATGTGTATATTCTAATGACGAAGAAGCCCGGAAATGCGTAAACGGCGAACTGTCTTTCTTCAATCCGACCCGATGGGGAAATGAGCAACTCCCGCTCTTTGCGGTCGCCCAATACTGCGACACCAACTACAACATTACCTACAACAATGCCGGCGTCGTTTGCGTATTTACCGACAAAAGAGTGCAGAAGCCTGCCTCCGGCAGCGAATCGTCCGTAAGCGGATCGGTTTCTGCAAAATAGGCTTCCGTCCGCACACCGGCTCCGAACCGTACCCCGTTTGAAAACAAAAATGCCGTCTGAAACCCGATATCCGGTTTTCAGACGGCATTTTTTGCTTGACGTTTTAGCTGTAAAGCTTCGCTCCTTTTTTGACGAACTCAATCGCTTTTTCTTCCATGCCTTGCTGTTGGGCCTTTTGCTTGTCGGCGTAGTCGCGCACTTCCTGCGTGATTTTCATCGAGCAGAATTTGGGGCCGCACATCGAGCAGAAGTGGGCGATTTTCGCGCCTTCGGCGGGCAGGGTTTCGTCGTGGAAGCTTTCGGCGCGTTCGGGGTCGAGGCTTAAGCGGAATTGGTCGCGCCAGCGGAATTCGAAACGCGCCTTGCTCAGGGCGTTGTCGCGCAACTGTGCGCCCGGCCAGCCTTTGGCGAGGTCGGCGGCGTGGGCGGCGAGTTTGTAGGTGATGATGCCGGTGCGCACGTCTTCTTTGTCGGGCAGTCCCAAATGTTCTTTGGGGGTAACGTAACAAAGCATCGCCGTGCCGTACCAGCCGATGTTGGTCGCGCCTATGCCCGAGGTGATGTGGTCGTAGCCGGGAGCGATGTCGGTAACGAGCGGGCCGAGGGTGTAGAAAGGCGCTTCAAAGCAATGTTGCAGCTCTTCGGTCATGTTTTCTTTGACGCGTTGCAGCGGCACATGGCCGGGGCCTTCGATCATAACTTGTACGTCGTGTTTCCACGCTTTATCGGTCAATTCGCCCAAGGTGTACAGCTCGGCGAATTGGGATTCGTCGTTGGCATCGGCAATGCAGCCGGGGCGCAGGCCGTCGCCGAGGCTGAACGACACATCATACGCCTTCATGATTTCACAGATTTCGTCGAAATGCGTGTAGAGGAAGTTTTCTTTGTGGTGGGCGAGACACCATTTCGCCATAATCGAACCGCCGCGCGATACGATGCCGGTGAGGCGGTTGGCGGTCATCGGCACATAACGCAGCAACACGCCCGCGTGTATGGTGAAATAGTCCACACCTTGTTCCGCCTGCTCGATTAAGGTGTCGCGGAACAAATCCCAAGTCAAATCTTCGGCGATGCCGCCGGTTTTTTCCAACGCTTGGTAAATTGGCACTGTGCCGATGGGGACGGGCGCGTTGCGGATAATCCATTCGCGCGTTTCATGGATATGCGCACCGGTGGACAAATCCATAATCGTGTCCGCGCCCCAACGCAGCGACCACACCATTTTTTCGACTTCTTCGGTCAGGCTGGAGGTGACGGCGGAATTGCCCAAGTTGCCGTTGATTTTGACGCGGAAGTTGCGGCCGATAATCATCGGTTCGAGTTCGGGATGGTTGATGTTGGCGGGGATAATCGCGCGTCCGGCGGCGATTTCCCGGCGCACGAATTCGGGCGTGATTTGGTCGGGACGGGTCGGGATATTCGCGCCGAAACTTTGCCCTGCGTGCTGTTTCAAGAGCTTGGCGTATTCCGGTTTTTGGGACAATTCGTCTAATTTCAAACGTTCGCGTATGGCGACAAACTCCATTTCGGGCGTGATGATGCCTTGGCGGGCGTAATGGAGCTGGGTTACGTTGCGGCCGGCTTTGGCGCGGCGCGGGCGGGTGATTTGGTTGAAACGCAGATGGGCGGTTTGCGGGTCATGTGCGCGTTCGATGCCGTATTCGCTGGAGAGCTTGGGCAGGATTTCAGTATCGCCGCGTTCGTCCAGCCACGCGGTGCGGATGTGCGGCAAACCGTGTTTCAGGTCGATGTGCGCCGCCGGATCGCCGTACACGCCGCTGGTGTCATAGACGGGAATCGGCGGGTTGGCTTCCGTGCCTTGCGCCGTGTAGGTGTCGTCCTGACGGATTTCGCGCAAAGGCACGCGGATGTCGTCGCGGCTGCCTTGCAGATACACGCGTTCGGAGTTCGGATATTTGAAGCGGATGCCGATGTCTTCGCTCAAGTCGGCAAGCTCGCGCGCTTCGTTGCCGGAAGTTTTGGCGGTTTTTTTTGGCGTAGTCATAAAAAATGCTCCTGTTTTCTCGTTTAGAATAAAGAAACAGGAGCGTTTTGCGTTTTCAGACGGCATTTGAAAACCAATGCCGTCTGAAAGACAGAATCCGTGAAAACTCCCCACGCAGGTATTATCCCGATCGGGTGTAAAGGGTATTTCTCAGCCGCCTGAACATCAGGCAGCACCCCTGTTTCAATGTTAACCAAAATTAAATCACGAACATGAACTTTTGTAAAGAAAATAATATGTCAAATCAGGCATAAACCGCCGGACGGCAAAATTTTATGATTTTTCGCGGAAGTAATGTTTGACAACATAAAAAATCTGCCGTATAGTCTCATCTTCTGACGCGGGATGGAGCAGCATGGTAGCTCGTCGGGCTCATAACCCGAAGGTCGTAGGTTCGAATCCTGCTCCCGCAACCAAATATCAAACCCCTCGGTTCAATGCCGAGGGGTTTTGTTTTGCCTGTTTCCTGCCGCCTCCGTTTTTTGCCGGATTTTCCTTCCTGCCGCAATATCGGAACGGCAGCCCGCCGTCTGTTTGCGGTTGCAAATTCAGGCGGTTTGATTACAATCTTCCGCATTATGTTCAAGAAAGCCGACTATGCCGACCGTCCGTTTTACCGAATCCGTCAGCAAACACGACCTTGATGCCCTATTCGAGTGGGCAAAAGCAAGTTACGGTGCAGAAAGCTGCTGGAAAATGCTGTATCTGAACGGTCTGCCTTTGGGCAATCTGTCGCCGGAATGGGCGGAGCGCGTCAAAAAAGACTGGGAGGCAGGCTGCTCGGAGTCTTCAGACGGCATTTTTCTGAATGCGGACGGCTGGCCGGATATGGGCGGACGCTTGCAGCACCTCGCCCACGGTTGGCACTGTGCGGGGCTGTTGGACGGCTGGCGCAACGAGTGTTTCGACCTGACCGACGGCGGCGGCAATATCTTGTTCACGCTCGAACGCGCCGCTTTCCGCCCGTTCGGGCTGCTCAGCCGCGCCGTCCATCTCAACGGTCTGACCGAATCGGACGGCCGATGGCATTTCTGGATAGGCAGGCGCAGTCCGCACAAAGCAGTCGATCCCGGCAAACTCGACAATACTGCCGCCGGCGGTGTTTCCGGCGGCGAAATACCGTCTGAAGCCGTGTACCGCGAAAGCAGCGAAGAGGCGGGTTTGGATAAAACGCTGTTTCCGCTCATCCGCCCGGTATCGCGGCTGCACAGCCTGCGCCCCGTCAGCAGGGGTGTGCACAATGAAATCCTGTATGTGTTCGATGCCGTCCTGCCCGAAACCTTCTTGCCTGAAAATCAGGACGGCGAGGTGGCGGGTTTTGAAAAGATGGACATCGACAGCCTATTGGATGCCATGTTGTCGGGAAACATGATGCACGACGCGCAACTGGTTACGCTGGACGCGTTTTGCCGTTACGGTCTGATTGATGCCGCCCATCCGCTGTCCGAGTGGCTGGACGGCATACGTTTATAGGATGCGCCATGCTTGAACTGAACGGACTCTGCAAACGCTTCGGCGATAAAACCGTCGCCGACAATATCTGCCTGACTGTCGGGCGCGGCAAAATACTCGCCGTTTTGGGGCGGTCGGGCTGCGGCAAATCCACCCTGCTGAATATGATTGCGGGCATCGTCCGTCCGGACGGCGGGGAAATATGGCTGAACGGGGAAAACATTACCCGTATGCCGCCCGAAAAACGCCGTATTTCTCTGATGTTTCAAGATTACGCGCTGTTTCCCCATATGAGTGCGCTGGAAAATGCGGCATTCGGTTTGAAAATGCAAAAAATGCCGAAAGCCGAAGCCGAACGCCTTGCCATGGCGGCACTTGCCGAAGTCGGACTGGAAAACGAGGCGCACCGTAAGCCTGAAAAACTTTCCGGAGGCGAGAAACAACGGTTGGCACTGGCGCGCGCTTTGGTTGTCCGCCCTTCCCTGCTGTTGCTGGACGAATCGTTTTCCAGTTTGGACACGCATTTGCGCGACCGGCTGCGCCGCATGACTGCCGAACGTATCCGAAACGGCGGCATCCCTGCCGTCTTGGTTACTCATTCGCCCGAAGAAGCCTGTACGACGGCAGACGAAATTGCCGTGATGCATGAAGGGAGGATTCTACAATACGGCACACCCGAAACATTGGTCAAAACACCGTCCTGCGTGCAGGTTGCCCGACTGATGGGGCTGCCCAATACCGACGATGACCGCCATATTCCGCAACATGCGGTGCGTTTCGACCAAGACGGCATGGAGTGCCGCGTATTATCCCGTACCTGTTTGCCCGAATCGTTCAGCCTATCCGTCCTCCATCCGGAACACGGCATCCTGTGGCTGAACCTCGATATGCCGCACGCCGGTGAAATATCGGGAAACGATACGGTACGCATCCATATCGAAGACAGGGAAATCGTCCGTTTCCGTTGATGCCTCCTTAAAAACAAAATGCCGTCTGAAAAACCTTTCAGACGGCATTTTTTTACCAAAGCAGCTATATTTTTTCTAAGGGAGTTATTTGACTGCAATCTTTTTCCATTGTCAACAATATTTATTTCCGCACTTTGGCTTCGGCTTCCTCCCCTGCCGGCGCGCTGTTCATCTGTTTGATCAGCTTTTCCGCCTTTTCCTCGTCCTCGCAGCGGACGATTTTGGCAATATCGTTTTCGAGCTGTGCGATATTGCTGTTCAGGATGATGTTTTTGACGGGCAGGATGTTGTTTGGATTCATCGAAAAACGGCGCAGCCCCATACCCAATAAAACGCGGGTAAACGCCGTGTCGCCCGCCATTTCGCCGCACACGGACACGTCTTTTTCCATACGGTTGGCGGTACGGATGACGTGTTGCAGCATTTTCAACACGGAAGGATGTCCGGGCTGGTAGAGGTGGCTGACGCTGTCGTCGCTGCGGTCGACGGACAAGATATATTGAATCAGGTCGTTGGTACCGATGGAAATAAAATCGACCGGTTTTAAAATGCTGCCGACGGTCAACGCGGCCGAGGGGATTTCAATCATGCAGCCGACACCGACATCGCCGAAGGCTTCACCGCGCTCGGTAAGCTGCCGCTGGGCAGTATCCAAATGAATCAGGCATTGGCGCACTTCGGACAAGGAGGTAATCATCGGCCACATCATGCGCACGGGACCATGTACCGCCGCACGGAGGATGGCGCGCATCTGGGTGCGGAACATGACCGGTTCGGCAAGGCACAGGCGGATGCCGGTCATGCCCAGTGCGGGGTTGAGGCTGCCGTTGGGGGTGGCGTTTTGACCGAACCAGCGGGGGTTTTTATCCACGCCTAAATCAACGGTTCGGATGGTAACGCTTTTGCCTTTCATTTTTTTGACAATCGCGCTGTAAACTTCATACTGTTCGTCTTCAGACGGCATCGTATCGCGGTTCAAGTAAAGAAACTCGCTCCTGAACAACCCGATGCCGTCTGCGCCGAGATTGTGCAGCAATTTGACATCTTCGGCTGATTCTATATTGCCCAAAAGCTCGATACAGACCCCGTCGGCGGTAGCAGCGGCAGTTTTTTTGAGCTTGTTCAACTCGCGTTTGTGGCTGCGGTATTCGCGGGCACGGCGGCGGTATTCGTTCAACACCGACTCATCCGGCGAAATAATCAATACGCCGTTGATACCGTCCACGATGACTGTTTCGCCTTCGGTAATCAGTTTGCGCGCGTTGTGCAGCCCGATGACGGAAGGAATATCCAAACTCCTGCCCAAAATCGCCGTATGACTGGTCGGACCGCCGACATCGGTTACAAAAGCGGCAATCCGCTGCTCCTTGAATAAAACCGTATCGGCAGGCGAAAGGTCGTGCGCAATCAGCACGGTTTCGTCAAACAGGTTGTCGGCAACATTTAAATCGTTGCCCTGCCCGACCAGGTTGTTGTGGATGCGCTGGACGACTTGCAGCATATCCTGCTTGCGTTCGCGCAAATAGGCATCGCCTATGCCGTCAAACTGAGCGGCAAGTTTGTCGCTCTGCTGCTTCAATGCCCATTCGGCGTTGATTTTTTGTTCTTTTAAAATATCGACGGGTTCGCGCGACAAGGTTACATCGGTCAGCAGCATCAGGTGCAGCGAAATAAACGCGCCCAATTCGGTCGGGGCGTTTTCGGGAATCGCGCTGCGCAGCTGTTCCAACTCTTTGCGCGTGGCTTTGATGGCGGCATCGAAACGGGCGGATTCGGTGTCGATGAGCTCGTCTGAAACGTCGTATTGCGGCACTTCAGCCGTGCCGCGCGTAATCAGGTGGGCTTGTCCGATGGCGATGCCTTTGCCCGCGGCGACACCGTGCAGCACGATACTCATTATTCGCCCTCGCCGAAGTAGTCGTTGATTAAGTCGGTCAATGCCTTCATGGCGGCGGCTTCGTCCAAGCCGTCGGTTTCCAGCTCGATGACGGTGCCTTTGGCGGCGGCGAGCATCATTAAGCCCATGATGCTTTTGCCGTTGACGCGGCTGCCGTTTTTCGTTACCCAGACTTCGCTTTGAAACTGAGACGCGGTTTGGGTGAATTTGCTGGACGCGCGGGCGTGAAGTCCGAGTTTGTTGATGATTTCGATGGATTGTTTGAGCATTTCGATTCCCGTTTTATGTATATCGGCAGCAGATGCCGTTTAAAATATTTTCCTGCCCTGCCGCTTCTTCAGACGGCATCGCCGCTGCGCCGGCACACCAAATCTTCGGGCGCGGACGTGATGGCGAAAATGCCCTTTACCGCCGCCTCTCTGACGCATTCGGTAAATGCGGCAAGGTCTTCCGCCGTCGGCGAATATTGGACGGCCTTAATCATCATCGGCGCATTCAGGCCGGTCAAAATCGCCGATTTATTTTCGCGTACAAGGCGGCGGGCTGCATTGCAGGGGGTTGCGCCGAAGATGTCGGTCATAATCAATACGCCGTGGTTTTCAGGAAATTCTTGCAGCGCGGCAATGGCGTTGTTGATGATGTCGTCTTGGTCTTCCGTCGGCTGCACGCCGAGTATGCGGACGTTTTCAGGCAGCCCGCCCGGAAAAAAATGATGCGCCAGCTTGCGGTAGGCTTCGCCTATGGTTTCGTGTGTAACGATTAAAAGCCCTATCATATTATGCGTCCTGTTCCTCGTTGTCCTGCCGGCGTATGGGCGCGATGCCGTCTGAAAGGCCTTCAGACGGCATCGCGTCCCTTATTTTCCGTCCAATGCGTAAATCTCGCCCAAATTACGCCAGCAGCCCGCCGCGTCCATACCGTAACCGAACACATAACGGTTCGGCACATCCAGTCCGACATAATCGGCTCGGATAGGCTTGGGTTTGTTGATCAGCTTGTTGGCGAACACCGCCGAACGGCAGCTTGCCGCACCCATTTCCAAAAGTTTGGCTTGAATGGCGGACATCGTATGCCCTTCGTCTAGAATATCGTCCAACACGACCACATGCCTGCCTCGGATTTGTTCCGCATCGGGCATACGCTTCCAGTTGAACGCGCCGCCCTCCAGCTTGTCGCCGTAACGGGAAACGTGAACATAATCAAAATCTAAGGGAAAGCGCAACAGCGGCAGCAACTGCCCCGTAAACACCACCGCCCCGCCCATCACGGGCAGGAGCAACGGATATTTATCCCCCAAATCGCGCGTAATCTCGTCCGCCACTTTTTGCAGCGCGGCACGGCATTGGCTTTGGTCGAACAAAAGATCAGCGTTTTCAAGCATCGCCTGTGTTTCAAGGCGTTTGGTTTCTAAATCGGTCATATGTCGGAATCAGTCGGTAAAAGGAAAATTATAAACCAAAGTATCGGATGCCGTCTGAACTGTCCTGCTCAGCGGTCGGTACGCACGCGCACAAATGTGGCAAATTTCGGCGTACCTTTCTGCGTAAAGCCACGGTAACGGTAGGTAATCAGCGTACCGATTTTGGGTGGGTTGTCGCGGTCTTTATCTTTGAAGCCGCTGCCAATGCGGAATTCGCCGTGCCGGTTTTTGCAGCCGACCGCGCCCAACCGTCCGGCGTTTCGCCCTTTGCCCTCATAGTGCCGCGTTACCGTGCATTCGTCGTCGTATTGGCTTTTCAGCTTCAATAATTGGCTGCTCCTGCCGCCGCTGTAACGGGATTCGGGCTGACGCAGCATCACGCCTTCGCCGCCCTGCGCTTCGATTTGTTTTAAAAAGTCCATCGCGTGCTGCCGGTCGCGCACTTTGATTTGTGGGATGATGGTAATCGGCGCGTTCGGATGCGTTTTCAGCCACTGCGTTGCGACTGCCAAACGTTGGTAGAGATTGCCCTGCGCCTTGGGTACGTCGAAAACGTGCAGGCGGATGCCGCGCCAGTCTGAAGAAACAGAACGCACGGTAACGGAAATCTGCTCGAACTGACCGCGTCCGCTATACAATTCGCCGTCCAAAGGATAAGGCGGAAACTGAGCGGTAAAACCTTTGGGCGGAGCAAACGCATACCCCTGACGGCTCATCAGGTGCTTTCCGTCCCAATAGGCGCGCACGCCGTCGAGTTTCTCGCTCATCGCCCAGCCTGCAATGTCCTGCCCTTTGTATTCCTGCGCCAGCATCAAATCCACCGCGCCTGCCGATGCAGGGATGAAAACCGCCGTAAAAATCGGTATGATGCCGCCGATTATCTTCTTAATCACCTGATTCCCCCAATATCCAAACAGGCGGCAAACCGCCATAAAACAAACGGCAAACCCGATGCCGTCTGAAAACCGTTTAGGAACACGCCGATGACCCTACGTTACGAAATCTTCCCCGTTACCCCCTTTCGCCAAAACTGCACCCTGATTTGGGACGACGAAAGCGGCGAAGCCGTCCTGACCGATGTCGGCGGCGACGTGCCGTTCCTGCTGCAAGCGTTGGCAAACCGCAAACTCACGCTCACGGCAATCTGGCTGACGCACGGCCATCTCGATCACGCGGGCGGCGTGGTCGAAATGCTGAAAACGCGTAACGTTCCCGTCCTCGGGCCGCATCCGGACGATGAATTCCTGCTCCAATCGCTGCCGCAAACCACCGCACAATACGGATTCCCCGTCTCGCCCGCATTTTCGCCGAACCGTTGGCTCGAAGAAGGCGAAACGCTCACGGTCGGACGCTATGCCTTTCAAGTGCTGCATATTCCGGGCCATACGCCGGGACATATCGTCTTTTATTGCGCCGAGGCGGAATTGCTGATTGCGGGCGACGTGCTGTTTTACGAAACCATAGGCAGAACCGATTTTCCGCGCGGCAACCACACCGACTTAATCAATAATATCCGCAACAAATTATTCGCCCTCCCCGAAACCGTGCAAGTTGTCGCCGGACACGGGCGTATGACTTCCATCGGACACGAAAAGCGGCACAATCCGTTTTTCTAACCGCCTTCCCTACGGTCTTCAGACGGCATCATCTGCACTGATGCCGTCTGAAACGCATCCGCCTTTCCTATTCGGCTTCGTCAGCCGCTTCCTGTTCCGAAGGTTTGCCCAAAGCAAATGCCGTCTGTTCGTTGGCACGCTCGACCAAATCCCGTTGAAGCTGTTTGCCTGCCTTCACGCCCAACAGACGCAGCTTCTCGGCGCGGCCGACCAGATTCCCGCGCCCCTCGGCAAGTTGCTTGAATGCCGTCTGAAAGCTGCTTTGCGCCTGATCGATGCCTTTGCCGACGCTTTCAAGCGTCTGTACGAAACCGACAAACTTGTCATACAGCTTGCCACCTTCGTCCGCAATCGCCAGTGCGTTTTGGTTTTGCTGCTCGTTGCGCCAAATATTCGCCACCGTCCGCAAAGTCGCCAGCAGCGTACTGGGGCCGACCAGCATAATCCGTTTGTCGAAACACTCTTGAAACAAGCCCGCGTCATTCTGCAACGCCAACAGGTAGGCTGGTTCGACAGGGATAAACATAAAGACGAAATCCAATGTGTTCACACCTTCCAAATCGGTGTAATCCTTCAGCGACAAGCCTTTCATGTGCGCGCGTATGCTGGCAACGTGTGCCGCCAACCCGCGTGCCGCCGCATCCGCATCCGCCGCCTGCGTATAGCGCACATAAGCCGTCAGCGAAACCTTGGAATCAATCACAATCTGCTTGTTGTCGGGCAGGTTGACCAAAACGTCGGGCTGGAGGCGGCGCGTGCCGCCGTCTTCCTCTTTTCGGACGGATGCTGCCTGAACCACATATTCCCGCCCTTTCTGAAGGCCAGAATTTTCCAAAACCGTTTCCAGAATCATCTCGCCCCAATTGCCCTGAACCTTATTCTGCGTACCGGTCAGCGCGTTGGTCAGGGCCTTTGCCTCGCTGTGCAGCTGCGCATTCAATCCTTGAAGCCGTTTCAATTCGTTTTCCAACGTCAGCCGCTCGCGCGATTCTTTATCATAGGTTTGCTTGACCAACTCGCCGAAACCTTGGATGCGTTCGTTTAGCGGGTTCAAAACCTGATGGAGCTGCTCCCGGTTCTGCTCGGTAAAACGGCGGCTTTTTTCTTCCAAAATCGTGTTGGCAAGATTTTGAAACTGATCGCTCAAGCTCTTGCGCGCCTCGCCCAATAAGGACAGCTTCTCTTCAGAAGCAAGGCGTTCCTGTTCGATTTGCGTTGTCAAACGTTCGTTTTCAACCGCCAAACCCTGTGCCTTTTCCTGCAAATCGATATGCGACTGCCTCAACCGCTCCGCCTCTGCCTCTTTTTCCTGCAAATGGGCAATCTGTTTTTCGGCTGCGGCAAAACGGTTGCCGACATCGGAAAGGTCGTTTTGCACGTCGCGGACAGTTTGGCGGCTTTCTTCCAAATCGGTTTCGATTCTTTGGCGGATTTGGCGTTCCAGGGCATATTGGTCGGCAAATGCCTTCCGCTCCTGTCCGAGCTGGGTTGCCAAACGTTCGTTTTCAACCGCCAAACCCTGCGCCTTTTCCTGCAACTCGATATACGACTGCTTCAGCCGAACCGATTCCGCCTCTTTTTCCTGCAAATAAGCAATCTGCTTTTCGGCTGCGGAAAAACGATTGCCCAAAGCATAATTTTCGTCCTGCAAATGCCGGTATTTCCCGTCCAACACCGCCAATTCCGACACGGTTTTGCCGTGCGCCTGTTCAACAAAATCACATCTTGCCGCCTTTTCCACCAATTGCGCGTTCAATACGGCAAACTCGCCCTGAAACCGGCCCTTCATCAGCAACCATGTAAACAACACGCCCGACACCAACGCCGCCAAAGGCAGCAAAACAGTCATCAGTTCCATCAATCATCCTAATATTCAAACATTTTCACACCGGACAAAACCGCCGCTTATTCCGATTCTACCTGTTTGTTCGACATAGCTCCAAAAAATATAGCGGATTGGCTTTAAACCTGTTCGACATCGCCTTACCATGCTGCTTGCGGTTTCAGACCTTTTCCTAATTCAATATCAATCTGCCACAAACCCTAATTAAGTTCCCGATGTCTGACATTTTTAGAATGATGCCGTCTGAAATGTTGCAGCTATGTTCAGACGGCATACGGGTGCTGATTTTCCAAAAGGGCCGAAGCATGCAAAAAGGGCAAACCCTAAAGGATTTGCCCTTTTGTTCCAAACGCTTAGTGTACGTCTTTCCAATATTCTTTTTTCAGGAAATACGCCAAAGGCAGCATAACCGCCAATAAGAAAATCATCACGACATAGCCTATACGTTTGCGTTGCAGTTGTGCAGGCTCGCCCATGTACACAAGATAGTTCACCAAATCGCGTACATATGCGTCGTACTCTTTTTGGATCACTTTGCCGTTAGGCAGACGGCGGCTGTGCAAACCGGTAGATTCCCAATACAGCTTAGGCTTCATCTCGCCGTGTTCGTCTTTTACCATAACCGGCTGACCTTTGGCATCCAACTCAACGGCTTGAACGCCTTGCTGTTCCCACAGCGGGTGAGGCATACCGACTTTATCAAATACGGTATTGTTCCAGCCGCTCGGACGCGTAGGATCCTTATAGAATCCGCGCATATAGGCGTAAAGGTAGTCTGCACCTTTGGAACGCGCAATCAACGTCAAATCGGGCGGAGCAGCACCAAACCATTTTGCCGCATCTTTAGGATCCATTGCAGCATGCATCACATCGCCGACATTATCGGTGGTAAACATCAGGTTTTTCTTGATTTCTTCGTCAGTCAAACCGATGTCTTTCAAACGGTTGAAACGCATACCGCTTGCCGAGTGGCAGGACAGGCAATAGTTGGTAAAGATTTGTGCGCCGCGCTGCAGGCTGACCTGATCGCGCAAATCGATATCGACTTTCTCATAGTGTGCATGACCGCCCGAAGCAAATGCCGCACTCATGGGTACTGCCAACAGTAAGGCAGCAAACCAGTTTTTCATAACTTGTTTCATTTTGACTGCCCTCATCAGATGTTGGTTGCAAACAGATATGCACAAACCGCCGTAATGCCTACATAAACAAAAAACATGATTTTCTGTTTGGCGGTACTCATGGTTACACGTTCGGGAACCGGTTTGTTGGTATCCAGTTTAGTATAGAACGGCATACCCAAGAAGAATGCAAAATAGACGAAGGACAGGATGCGCGCAACCAAAGTACGCGTATCAGTTGCCACCATCGCACCCAAAATACCCAAACCGATAAAGGCAATGATGAACAAGACCAATGCGGTTTTAAAGATCGGGCCACGATAGCGGACGGATTTAACCTCGCCCCTATCCAGCCAAGGCAACAGGGCAATCAGTACAACTGCCGCACCCATACCGATTACACCCCATACCTGTGTTCCCAAGAACGAGGGAATCGCACGCAAAATGGCGTAGAACGGAGTGAAGTACCATACCGGCGCAATGTGCGGAGGTGTTTTCAGCGCATTTGCTGCATCGAAGTTTGGCGCTTCCAAGAAGTAGCCGCCGCCTTCAGGTGCAAAGAACAACACGGAACAGAAGACAATCAGGAATACAACAACACCCAAGATGTCTTTAACGGTGTAGTAAGGATGGAATGGGATACCATCGCGTGGAATACCGTTTTCGTCTTTGTTTTTCTTGATTTCAACGCCATCAGGGTTGTTAGAACCCACTTCGTGCAGGGCGATGATGTGCGCCACAACCAAACCGAGCAATACCAGAGGTACGGCAATAACGTGCAGGGCAAAGAAGCGGTTCAGGGTAACATCGGAAACGTTGAAGTCGCCGCGGATCCAAGTGGACAAATCAGGACCGATAACAGGGATGGCGGAGAACAGGTTAATAATTACCTGCGCACCCCAGAAGGACATTTGACCCCAAGGCAACAGGTAGCCCATAAAGGCTTCCGCCATCAATGCCAAGAAAATCAGAGAACCGAAAATCCACACCAACTCACGGGGTTTTTTGTACGAACCGTAAATCAAACCACGGAACATGTGCAGATAAACAACGATGAAGAAGAAAGATGCGCCGGTGGAGTGCATGTAGCGGATAATCCAACCGCCGGACACGTCGCGCATGATGTACTCTACTGCAGTAAAGGCAGCAGGCAGATGGTAGGCGTTAAGGTTGCCGTCCGGTTTGTAGTTCATAGTCAGGAAAATACCGCTGACGATTTGAATCACAAGGACAAGCAAGGCTAAAGAGCCGAAGTAATACCAGAAGTTGAAGTTCTTTGGTGCGTAGTATTGAGCCAAATGCTCATTCCACATCTTAGACAGGGGGAAACGAGCGTCCATCCAGCCTAACAATGCTTTTGCTTTGCTATTGGTTTGGTTTGCCATAATTATCGTTCCTTATTCTCAGTCTTCACCCACCAAGATGGTAGTATCGCTCAGATATTTGTAAGGCGGTACGACCAAGTTGGTCGGCGCAGGAACACCTTTATACACCCTGCCTGCAATGTCGAATTTCGAACCGTGGCAGGGGCAGAAAAAGCCGCCCTTCCAGCCCGCACCCAAATCGGCAGGTGCAATGTCGGGACGGTAGGTTGGCGAACAGCCCAAATGGGTACAGATACCGATGGCGACAAGGATGTTCGGCTTGATCGAACGTGTCTCGTTTTTCGCGTATTCCGGCTGTTGTTCCACATCGGAATTGGGATCAGTAAGTTCGCCGTTCAGGCTTTTCAGGTCTTTAAGCTGTTGATCCGTACGGTTGACCACCCAAATCGGTTTGCCTTGCCACTCAGCAGTCAACATCTGACCCGCTTCGATTTTGCTGACATCCACTTCGACGGCAGCACCGGCGGCCTTAGCTTTTTCCGAAGGGAAAAAACTGGCCACAAACGGCGTTGCCACACCCAATGCTGCCACTCCGCCTGCGCCGCAGGTCGCAAGTGTCAGGAAACGGCGGCGGCCGTTATTGATTTCTTGATTATCCATTATTCAGTCGTCCTAATATTTTGGGAATACCGAGCCATTAAACATTGCAATTTTACCCAGTTTGCAGTGATACTCAAAGCATTATTTAAAATAAGGTAAAGTTTTATGATATTTCTCAATAATCAAGCCGGATTGCCTTCATCAAAATGACACACTTCCAATCCGAACACTCCTGCCGCCGCCTCCGCCAATGCCTGTACGCCGTAACGTTCCGTCGCATGATGCCCTGCAGAAACAAAAGCCGTACCCGTTTCATTGGCAAGGTGGTATTGAGCTTCAGAGATTTCCCCCGTCAAATACAAATCGACACCCTCGTCTATTGCCGTCTGAAAAAACCCCTGCGCCCCCCCGCTGCACCATGCAACCTTTCTGATTTCACGGTTCAAATCGCCGATAACGACCGGCTTCCTCTGCAAAACTGCTTCAATATGGACAGCCAATGCACCAAGTGTCTTGACTTGTTTCAGGCTTCCTGAATTAAGCAGGTTTTGTTCGCCAAAACGCCTTTCGACTGTAAAACCGAGTTTTTCAGCAAGTTGGGCGTTATTTCCTAATTCAGGATGCGCATCCAGCGGTAAATGGTAAGCCGCCATATTGATATCATTGTCCAATAACGCAGCAATCCGTTCTTTTTTCCAACCGGTAATGGTCGGCAACTCGTTTTTCCAAAACATGCCGTGATGAACCAGAAGCAAATCTGCCTTCTGATCCGCGGCAAAATCAATTGCCGCTTTGCTTGCAGTTACCGATGTGGCAATCTTACCGATATACTCTTTTCCTTCAATCTGCAAACCGTTGGGGGCATAATCTTTAAACAATGCTGTCTGCAATGTTTCATTACACCAAGTCAAAAAATCCCTGCGCAGTACCATCTTTTTTCCTAATCGCTTTAAACAAGCGGGCATTCTAATCGCAAAATGTCCGGAATTCACATTTTTCCGATTTGCACCCGCATATGAATTATTTTAATATGCGCCTGTTCAATATGCCGTCTGAAACCTCATGGATTCCATCATCGAACTGCGCCACCTCAAGACCCTGCTGGCACTTGAAGAAACCGGCAGCGTCTCCCTTGCCGCCAAACGGGTTTTCCTTACCCAATCTGCACTTTCCCACCAAATCCGTATGCTTGAAAACCACTACGGCGCACCATTGTTCGAACGAAAATCCACGCCTTTACGCTTTACCCCGGTTGGAGAAAGGCTGTTACGCCTCGCTCACGACCTGTTGCCGCAAGTTACCGATGCAGAACGTGATTTGGCACGTATTATAGAAGGAGAGGCAGGAGAATTGCGGATTGCCGTCGAATGCCATACCTGTTTCGACTGGCTCATGCCCGCAATGGGTGAATTCCGCCCGATGTGGCCCCAAGTCGAACTGGACATCGTATCGGGATTCCAAGCGGATCCCGTCGGGCTGCTGCTGCAACACCGCGCCGACCTTGCCATTGTTTCCGAAGCGGAAAAACAAAACGGTATTTCCTTCCAACCGCTGTTTGCCTACGAAATGGTCGGCATCTGCGCCAAAGATCACCCGCTTGCCGCCAAAACTGTCTGGGAAGCCGAAGACTTTATCGGGGAAACCCTGATTACTTATCCCGTTCCCGACGAGATGCTGGATTTGCCCAAGAAAATCCTGATTCCGAAAAACATCAACCCGCCGCGCCGGCACAGCGAACTGACCATCGCTATTATCCAACTGGTTGCCAGCAGACGTGGCATTGCCGCCCTTCCCTATTGGACAGTCATGCCCTACCTTGAAAAAGGCTATGTCGTCCACCGCCAAATTACTGCCGACGGACTGCAAAGCAAACTGTATGCCGCCATCCGCACTGAAGACACAGATAAAAGTTATCTGAACAACTTTTGCCAAATCATACGTGAACGCGGCTTCGCGGACTTGCCCGGATTAAGTGAGTTGGAACCTGTCTGATTTCCCTTGTTCAAACTATACCCGGGCTATTTTTTTATATTTAAGAAAACGGAATAGTTATTAGAAAAACTCTTTTAACATGGCCTCAAGGGGTTGTTAAACTTGAAACTATATGAGATGGGAACAGACTCATAACGGGTGAAATATATGGACCAACAGGACGTTTTAGGCATGGAACAAAATAATGAGATTAACGAAATATCCTTATAACTCCATAAGAGAGTTAGAAGACTATTTAATAAACACCCATCAAAAATATATTATTCTACAAGAGGGAGGAAAAGAGATTTATCGATGTTTTATTCTTTCTTTTTATAAAGAATTCAATATAGGTATTGGATTAGCTGTTTCCTGCATAAGTATTCCCCCAAAAGTATTAATACTTGATGATAAAAATATTTTTATCGGATTTGATTCAGTCGTTTTTTGTATTTCTATACAAAATTCAAAAGTTAACATGCTAAATATAGATGGAATAGTTTTTGATATCTATTTATTGGATAATCAAAAAATTTGTATTATTCATGAGTTGGGTGCAATTATTACAGATAAAAACTTAACAAGAGAGAATTCAGTATCTACCGATATAATATCAGACTGGGAAATAGATAAAGTTAATAAGTTAATCATATTAAAAGAGTTAGACTCTGAAAAAATAATTTCTCTAAATTATGATTAAGGATGCTTGGTTATTTAAGATATTCTCCCCATTATGTAATACAGGTTAGCTAAAAACTAGGAAACTGTTCCTTTACTGATCGGCTTGAACGGCGGCGGTGACACCTATGCTAACCCTAATAGATTGCCATTTTTATAGGCTAGTTGAAAATAGCCGTTCTATTTTTTCAATAACTCCAAATGAATTAAAAGTTATTTTACAAAGTAGAAATACGATGTCCTCTCCAGTAACAGCCATCCCTGACGGTCAGTTCGTCCGTGTAGTCGATACTGGTGCTGTTTTTGATTTTTGCCCAATCCGTAATCTTTAGATTACCAATGGGAAACCGCCTGTTACAAATAAAAAACCCTGCGATAAGCAGGGTTTTTTTGAATTTCCAACATTAACGTTTGGAGAATTGTTTTGCACGGCGTGCTTTGCGCAGACCCGGTTTTTTACGCTCGACTTCGCGGGCATCTCGGGTAACGAAACCGGCTTGAGACAAGGCAGGTTTCAGCGCGGCATCGAAGTCGATCAGGGCACGGGTAATGCCGTGACGGATAGCGCCGGATTGACCGGTTTCACCACCGCCGACAACATTGACTTTGATGTCGAACGATTCTGTGTTTTCAGTCAGAACCAAGGGTTGGCGAACAACCATTCGGCTGGTTTCACGTGCGAAGAATTCGTCAACGGGTCGGCCGTTTACGATGATTTGACCTGTACCTTTAGTCAGGAATACACGAGCCACTGAACTTTTGCGGCGGCCTGTGCCATAGTAGTATTTACCGTTCATGTCGCGTCCTTATTTCAATTCCAAAACTTTGGGTTGTTGTGCGGCATGGGCATGTTCTGCACCAGCGTACACTTTCAGTTTTTTAATCATGGCGTAACCCAAGGGACCTTTAGGCAACATGCCTTTTACGGCTTGTTCCAAAGCGCGGCCCGGGAATTGCTCTTGCATTTCGCGGAAGGTGCGTTCGTAGATACCTCCTGGGAAACCGGAATGGCGGAAGTATTTTTTGTCTTCGAATTTGGCACCGGTTACACGCAGTTTGTCCGCGTTGATAACAATGATGTAATCGCCGGTATCGACGTGGGGGGTGTATTCAGGTTTGTGTTTGCCACGCAGACGGCTGGCGACTTCGGACGCAACGCGACCCAAGACTTTGTCTTGGGCATCGATGACGAACCATTCGCGCTTCACCTCGTGGGGTTTCGCTGAAAAGGTTTTCATAGTGGAAATCCAGATAGATATAGAAAGTTGTAAATTCTAAAGACAGGATTCGATTTTGTCAATCGCATTACCGCGTTACGGAAGGATTTTCCGGATTTCGGCAGACTGCATACTGCTTTTTCAGGCGGGGCGGCGGCCAATGTGAAAAACCGCATCGTTGCGATGCGGTTTTGAATGGGAATCCCCGCGAGAGCCGTTTCGGCCGAATCCGCTTGAACCTTGCTGACAAGGCGGCTGCCTCGGGTAGTTTCGGGTGCGTCCGCAAAAGGACGCTCGCGCCCACTACTGCTCCCGGCAACCTTAAGCGAACTTATTGGTTCAAAGGAATATATGCCTTCGCGGACACCGCAGGGAAAAAGGGGTTACTCCTGCGCCAAGCGAGATAGTGCTTTTTGGCAGGCGTTGTCCATATCGACTATTTTACGCGCAAAATCGCCGATTGCCAAATCGCCGCCGTTCAGGGAGGTTTTCAACAGGTCGTGGACGACGTTGAGCGCGGCCATAATGACGATTTTTTCGCTGTCCGCGACGCGTCCGCCTTCGCGGATGGCTTCGGCTTTGCCGTTGAGCATTCCGACTGCCTGCAACAGTGTGTCTTTTTCTTCTGCCGGAGTGTTGACGGTCAGCCGGGCGTTCATGACTTCGATGTGGACTTGTTCGATGTTCATCCTTTAATCCTTATTGCTGCGTTTCCTGCAGTTGGGGGAGGCGCGCTGCCAGTGCGCTGATTTTTTCCCTGCTCTGTTCGAGCAGGCTGCGGTATCGTGCATTTTCTTCTGTCAGGCTGTCGATTTTGTTTTGCAGGTCTTCTTTGAGTTTGCCGACTTGGACGAGCAGGGCTTCGCTGAGTTCGTCGACAGCGGTTTCGTGTTCGAGTTTTTGCCGCTCGTGCGCCCGTTTGAGTTCGGCAACGGTTTCTTTGAGGCGGCGGTTTTCGCTGACGAGGGTTTCGAATTTTTGTACCAGTGTATAAACGCTGCTTTCGAGTTTTTCGATATTTTGTTTCATAACCTTACCTGTCCGTATGCCGTCTGAAGGCTTCAGACGGCATCTGTATGTTGTTTATTCGAAACGCGCGCTGCGTTCCATCAGCCTTTCGACGACCTGCTGAGGGGTCATTTCTTTGCGGATGAGTTGCAGCAGGGTTTGGGTAATCGGCATATCGATTTGGTATTTGCAGGCAGTATTGAAGACTTCTTCTATCGTACTGACCCCTTCTGAAACGTGCCCGATTTCGACAAGCACCTGATGCAGTTCCTTGCCTTCTGCCAAACCCAAACCGACGCGGCGGTTGCGTGAGAGTGCGCCGGTACAGGTCAAGATGAGATCGCCGATGCCGGCCAGCCCCATCATGGTTTTGGGCTGTGCGCCCATTGCGGAGGCAAGGCGGGTGATTTCGGCCAGTCCGCGCGTAACCAGTGCGGCACGGGCGTTAAGCCCGTACTCTAGACCGTCGGACAATCCGGTGGCAATCGCCATAACATTTTTTACCGCGCCGCCAACCGCCACGCCGATAACGTCGGTACTGCCGTAAAGCCTCATGACGGTCGTGTTGAGCTGCGGTACGAGTTCTTCAATCCACTCTTGGTTTTCGGAGGCGAGGACGACGGCGCAGGGCAGTTGTTTGGCGAGTTCCTGTGCAAAACTCGGGCCGGAAAGCACGCCGATTTTCTTATTGTCGGGCAATACTTCTTTCAATACTTGGAAGGTCAGCAGCCCGGTATCCTGCTCAAATCCTTTGCAGGCGGCAAGGACGGGGAGGTGTCTCGCGCCGTACTGTTTGAGCAGCTCTGCGCTGCTTCTCAATCCGGCAACGGAGGTTACGATAAGGACAAGTCCGCTGTCTTTGAGCGCGTCTGCCAAATCCGCACACACTTCCAAGGTTTCGGGAAAAGAAAAGCCCGGCAGTCCGCGTTTGTTTTCACGCGCTTCCTGCATTTGGCGGACTTGATCTGCGTTGCGCGTCCACAGGGATACGCGGTTGCCGTGTTGGGAAAAATGCAGGGCGAGCGCCGTACCCCACGAACCTGCGCCGATAACGGTAATTTTCATTGGTCGTCTTTCAACATATCACTGCCGTTCACTTTAAAACAATCGGTGTTTCTCTGCAAGTGCGGTCAGGGAAATGCCGTCTGAAAGGCGTTCAGACGGCATTTTGCCTCGATGCGGCACTATCAACCGGTATTACGCAAACCTTGTGCCACACCGTTGATGGTCAGGTGAACCATCAGCAGGGCGTGCGGATTGTCGGGTTCTTTACGCAGGCGTTTGAGCATGGCGACTTGCAAACCGTTGAGCGCGTTCAGATATGGAATCCTCAAAGCGAGCGAACGGGCGAGGCTGCGGTTGTCGCGTAAAAGTTCTTCGGTTTGCAGCAGGTCGAGCAGGGCTTTGCGGCTGCGTCGGTATTCTTCCTTGATCATGCCGAAGATGATTTTTGCCTTATCGGGCGATTCGCTCAAGCCGGCGTAGTTTTCCGCCAAGGTGATGTCGGTTTTCGCCATCACTTGTTCCATATTGGAGAGCATGGCTTGGAAGAACGGGTTGCTTTGGGCATGTTCGCGCAGGGCGGCGAGGGTTTCGGGATTGCCTTCGCACAAGGTTTCCACTGCGCTGCCGAAACCGTACCAAGCTGGCAGCATGAGGCGGTTTTGCATCCACGAGAATACCCACGGAATTGCACGCAAGTCCTGAATCCGCGCCAAGGTTTTGCGGCTGGCGGGACGGCTGCCGAGGTTGAGGGTGGCGATTTCCTGAATCGGGCTGGTTTGCAGGAAGTAGTCGATGAAGTCGGGGTGGGTAATCAGCTCGCGGTAGTATTTGAACGATACGTCCGACAAATCCTGCATCAGTTTGGCATCAGGGTCTTTTTTATCCGGCAGGATGCTGGCTTCCAAAGTCGCGGCAACCAAGGTTTCCAAGTTGCGTTGGGCATTGCCGGGGTCGGCGTATTTGGCGGTAATGACTTCGCCTTGTTCGGTGATGCGGATTTGTCCGGCCACGCTGCCGGCCGGTTGCGCCAAAATGGCTTGGTAAGAAGGACCGCCGCCGCGACCTACGCTGCCGCCGCGACCGTGGAACAGGCGCATGCGGACATCGTATTTTTTGAAGAGTTCGACCAAGCCCAACTCTGCCTGATACAGACACCATGAGCTGGTAACGTAGCCGCCGTCTTTATTGGAGTCGGAATAGCCGAGCATGATTTCTTGGATGTTGCCTCGGCTTTCGAGCAGGGCATCATACCAGTCGAGGCGGAACATGGTTTCCATGACCGGACAGGCGTTTTCGAGCGCTTCGATGGTTTCAAACAGAGGCACGATGTTGATGCGGCTGCGCGGTTTGCCGTTTTCCACCACCAACAGGCCGCTTTCCTTCAGCAGCAACGCCAAGGCGAGCAGGTCGCTGGGTTGTTCGCAGTTGGAAATAATGCTTTGTGTTACGGCATCTTCGCCAAATTCGTCTTTGATTTTTCGCGCTTCGTTGAAAATCGCCAGTTCGTGGCGGGTATGGTCGCTATATGTGATGAACGGGCTGTACAGCGGACGTCGATGACTCAACTCGCGCAACAGGGCGGTTTGTTTTTGCTCTTCGTTCAGGCTGTTGTAGTCTTCCAAGCCTGCGTGTTGGAAAAGCTCGGCAACCACATCGGCGTGTTTGCCTGCGTGTTGGCGCAGGTCGAGCGGCATCATGTGGAAGCCGAACACGGATACGCTGCGGATAATGTCGGCAAGACGGCCTTCGGCAAGCAGGCGGCTGCCGTTGTCGATAAGGGAACGTTGCAATTTTTTCAAATCATCGAGAAATTCTTGTGCCGAAGCATAAGGCTCGAGGAAGCCGAATTTGCAACCCATACCCAAACCGAGCGCGCGCGCTTTGCCCATAGCGCGCGCCATAATGTAAGCAATGGCGCGGCGGTAGGGTTCTTCGGTGCGGGCGATTTCTTCGTCAGGCGAGAGGGCTGCCAGTGCCATTACGTCATCGTTAACTTTGACGCGGCGGATGGAGAGCGGCAATTCGCGGTAAAGTTTGTCGAGTTCGCTGCGGTAAAAACGGAACACGGCATCGGCATGCCGTCTGAACGCAAAACGCAGGGTTTCGGCAGAGACGAACGGATTGCCGTCGCGGTCGCCGCCGATCCAGCCGCCGATTTTGAGGATGTCCGGAACGCGGACATCGGGATAGGCCGTCTGAAAGTCGTGTTCCATCTTGCGGTAGAGTTTGGGCAGGGCTTCAAAAAAGCTCATCGGGAAGATGGACACGCCGTTGTTGATTTCGTCGTTGACGCTGAGTTTGTGGCGGCGCGTTTCGCTGGTCTGCCACAAGCCCAAAAGCACGGTGTCGATTTCGCGGCGCAGCCGTGCCAGAGCGTCGGCATTGGTGCAGCGTTCGCGTTGCGGCAGCAGCGCGCGGATGCGGCGGTTGAAATTCAAAACAGTTTGGCGTTGCACTTCGGTCGGGTGTGCGGTCAAAACGGCGGTAACGGACGTATTGTCCAACTGCCGCTGCACCGTTTTGCCGTCGGTTTTCCCCGCTTTGAGCCTGCGGACGGTTTCCGTCAGGCTACCTTCCGCGCCGCCGTGTCCGGCTTCTTCGTGGATTTGGCGGCGGCGTTCGTGGTGCACGTCTTCGGCGATGTTCAAAATTTGTGCGAACAGCCCGCAGGCAAGCGTCAGATCGTAGGTCTGCCGTTCGTCCAACTGCGGCAATACTTTTTCAATCAATGCCGCGCTGTCGTCGGAAGTGGACAAGAGTTTGACCGTTTCCACCACCAACGGCGATGCTTCCTCGTGCAAAAGGTTGAACAACGACTGTTTTAAAAATTCCGCGTCTGCCGCCAAGGCCGCATCCTTCGGATTGTTCAGAATATGCAGTTGCATGATTTTTCTCTCTCGTTTGCCGTAAATATTGTAAATGTACCTCAAATGCCGCGTCCGTGCCAAAACATTCACACTTTAACCGCCCGTTTCCCAAAATGCCGTCTGAAGTTGAACGCCGCCCGACGGCAGCGTTACAATCGCCCGCAACTGTTTTTTCCGAACATCATCATGACCACGACCGAACACGACAACGACGATGCATTCCTGCTGCGGTACAGCCGCCACATCCTCTTGGACGAAATCGGCATCGAAGGGCAGCAAAAGCTTTCCGACGCGCATATTTTGGTCGTCGGCTGTGGCGGATTGGGTGCCTCCGCCCTGCCCTACCTTGCCGCTTCCGGCATCGGCACACTGACCATAGCCGATTCCGACACGGTCGAACTGCACAACCTGCAACGCCAAGTCGCATTTGACGAGGGCGATGTCGGCAAACCCAAAGCCGAAGCCTTGGCAGACCGCCTGAAACGCATCAACCATACCGTCAACGTCCGCGCCGTCAACGAAAAACTCGACAGCGACCGCCTGACCGGTTTGGTTCAAACCGCCGACATCGTTTTAGACTGCTGCGACAACTATGCCACGCGCCAAGCCGTCAACCGTGCCTGCGTACAAACGAAAACACCGCTGGTTTCAGGAGCAGCGGTGCGCTTTGAAGGGCAACTTGCCGTGTACCGTCCCGACTTGCCCGACTCGCCGTGTTACGCCTGCCTGTTTGACGGCGGATCGGCTTCAGACGGCATCTGTTCCCTCTTCGGCGTGTTCTCGCCGCTGGTCGGCATCATCGGCAGTACCCAAGCGGCGGAGGCTCTGAAAATCCTGCTGGATGCGGGCGAACCGTCGCACGGCAGGCTGGCGGTTTACCGTGCCTTGGAAGGAGGCTGGCAATATTTCGACCTGCCGCGCAACCCCGAATGCCCGATTTGCGGCGCGGAACGGTAAAACCCTGCCGCCGTTTCAGACGGTATCCAAACGGATGCGGAGGAACGGTTTTAAAAATTTAAAAATTTACATTTCTTTGCAAAAAAAAAAAAAAAAAAAAAATAAACTTACCTTATAATTGCAGTTGTTTTAGCAATGTCTGTTTCGCAGACTCATTGAGTAAGACGTTTTCCCCGTAATGTGTTTGGCCGTCTGTCCCTTTTGGGTTCGGACGGCTTTTTTTTTGGCTGTGTTTGAATACCCGGTTGGTTTTATCTGTTTACAGGGGAAAACCGCTTATTTCCGTTCGGGCGGAAAACGGTTCCATCGGATAAAAGGCATTTTGTCCGACTGATTAAAGTTACATCTTAGGTTTACATCGGCGGAATATTCAAACACAGCCTTTTTTAAGGAAATCCGGATACGGCGGCGCATCAATAATGCGGCGGAATCTCGTCGCGCAGAGAATACGGCTCTTGCGCGTCGGGATTCCTGTCCTGCATTTTTTGATACAGCAGCCTCAACTGAGCCTGCTGCAAATCTAGCGTCTGCCGCAATTCCGCCACCATCGCGTTCAGGCCGGAGATTACGTCTTCCTGAAGCGCGGATTGGATTTCCAGCTCTGTGATGCGGTGTTCCAACTCTTGAACCGCGTCCATTTACAGCACCATCGCGGCAATCCAGCCGGCAATCAGCAGCGGGATGTTGTAGTGGATGAAGGTCGGGATAACGGAATCGCGGATGTGGTCGTGCTGCCCGTCGGCGTTCAGCCCCATCGTCGGACCCAGCGTGGAATCGGACGCAGGCGAACCGGCATCGCCCAACGCCCCCGCCGTGCCGACAATGGCGACGGTGGCAAGCGGCGAAAAACCCAAACCGACACACAAAGGCACATAAATCGCGGCAATAATCGGCAAAGTGGAAAAGGACGAACCGATGCCCATCGTTACCAAAAGTCCCACCACCAGCATCGCCAATGCCGCCATACCTTTGCTGTTGCCGAATATCGCCATACTGCTTTCCACCAGCGGCTGAATATGCCCGGTCGCATTCATCACGGCGGCAAAACCCTGCGCGGCAATCATAATGAAGCCGACCATCGCCATCATCTTGATGCCTTCGCCGAATACGTCGTTTGCCTTGTCGCGGTTGATGACGCCCAACATCATAAATACGGCGAAACCGAGCATCGCGCCCAACACCAGCGAGTCTTCATACATCAACTGGATGGCAAAGCATACGGCAATGGCGGCGGCGGCGGCCAGGCTGCGGTAGGCGGACGGCTGCGGACGGTTTGCCGCATCGGCGTTGCCCGCCGTATCGGCATTGTTGCTTTGGTACAGGCGCGGTTTGCGGTAATGGACAAACGCCAGCAGGAGTCCGGTCAGCATTCCCAACGCGGGAATCGCCATTGCCGCCATTACGTTGATGTTTTTCACATCAAGCTGCGGCGCGGCGGAATGGATGTTGCCCAACAGGATTTCATTCAAAAAAATCGCGCCGAAGCCGTAAGGCAGGAACATATAAGTCGTAACCAGCCCGAAAGTGATGACGCACGCAATCAGGCGGCGGTCGATTTTCAGGCGGTTGAACACCAAAAGCAGCGGCGGAACAATCATCGGGATAAAGGCAATGTGGATGGGGATGATGTTCTGACTCATAATGCCCATCACAAGGATGATGGAAAGCAGCAGCCATTTGACCGCGCCCTCGCCCGAACGCACGCTGTCGGGCATACCGCCCCGGTTCAGTTTGCGGACGACCGCGCCGGCAAGCTGCTGCGGCAGGCCGGAATGGGTAATCGCCATTGCAAACGCGCCGAGCATCGCATAAGAAAGCGCAATCTTCGCACCGCCTTCCAAACCTTTGTTAAACACGGGGATAATCCCCGCCTGACTGACCTGTCCCGCCGCATCGGCAATGTTTTGCAGCGGCATACCCGCCACCGCGCCGCCGACAAACGCGCCGACCGTCAGGCTCAATACCACGTGCACGCGCGACAGCGACAGCACCAGCATAACGATTACGGCAACTACGACTGCATTCATTGTTTATCGCTCCAAACCTATAAATGTTTACATATCGAAACACATCATAACCCAATAACGGGAAACCCGCCAATTTTGCAAACAATTATTTCAAATGCTTCATATACTTCCCCAGCGTAACCCTGTCCAAACCTGCCAAATCCGGCAGGGTTTCCACTCCTGAAAAACCATTCTCCGCCAACACGCCGCGCACCGCCGCGCCCTGATCGAAACCGTGTTCCAGCAATAAAAAACCGCCTTCCGCCAAACGGTCGGGCGCGCCTTGCGCCAAGGTGCGGATGCAGCTTAGGCCGTCTGAAAAGTCGGTCAGCGCGATTTGAGGCTCAAACCGCAAATCGCCTTGCGACAAATGTTTATCTCCGTTTTCGATATAGGGCGGGTTGGACACGATAATGTCCCACCGCCCTTCAGACGGCATATCGGTGTCGAACCACGAACCGTGTGCAAATTCGACCCGCGCGCCCAAATCTGCCGCATTTTTCCGCGCCGTTTCAAGGGCGGGCGGGCTGATGTCGGATGCGCGCACAAACGCATCGGGGCGTTCGAGCGCGACGGTTACGGCAACCGCGCCGCTGCCCGTCCCCAAATCCCACACGCGCCCGTTTTCGGGCAGGCGCGCCAATACGGCTTCGACCAAATGCTCGGTTTCGGGGCGCGGAATCAGCACGCTCGGATTGACGGCGAAACGCCGTCCGTAAAACTCGCGCCAGCCCAACAGATAGGCAACCGGCTCGCCGTTCAGACGGCGTTGCGTCAGCCTGTCCGCCCGCTGTCGGACTTCGTCCGGCATTTCTTCCCCGCCCCGCGTCAACAACTGCACGCGCGTATATTCCGAAACATATTGCAGCAGCATTCTTGCTTCAATTTTAGGCAGTTTTGACAAGCCCAACCATTTATCAAACGTCATTTTTCGTCCCGTCTGCCGCCGATGCGGCTCGAACATTTTTTCCGGCTTTGCGGCACGCTGATTCAGAAAATATCATTTTGCATTGAAATTATATAATAAAGAAAAACACCTTATCGCCGTTTCGATACCGTAGGAATTTATCCGAATAAAAGAAACGCTCCGCCGTCATCCCGCGAAAACGGTCATCCGGAAACCTAAGGCTGAAGCGTTTTTCGGGAATGACGATTTGAAAGTTGCCCGAAATTCAAACACAGGCAAAACCGGACGAACTTGATTTCTGCACATACAAGAATGATAAAACAAATAAAGAAAACAATGAGATAGTTGATTTTTCCTTTGGACTTTCGATATTTTCGGCGGCTGAAAAAAAATCCGCACCCGCCTTCAAATGCGGATACGGATTTTCTTGTCAAACAAACTTATTCGGCCAGCAATTCTTCTGGTTTGACTTTTTCGCCATATACGGGCAAGAGGGTTTTTTCATAGGCGGCTTTCAGACGGCCGTCTTTTTTCATGGCGGCGATTTCGCCGTTGACCCAGTTCAGGAGGTCGGTGTTGCCTTTTTGAACAGCCGGGGCGATGAATTCGGCAGGGCCGAGGTTGCCGATGGCGACTTCAAAATTCGGGTTTTCTTTTGCCCATGCCCACAGCAGGGCGTTGTCGTGGGCGAGTGCTACGCCGCGGCCGTCTTTCAGTGCGTCGAAGGTTTCGGTATTTTGGTCGAATTTCAGCAGTTTGACTTCAGGATGGCTTTTGGTGAAGAAGGCGTCGGCGGTAGTGCCTTTGTTGACCAGAAGGGTTTGGTCTTTCAATTGCGCAACGTCGGTAATCGGTTTGTCTTTGGGGGAAACTACGCCCAAGGCCACTTTCATGTAAGGATCGGCGAAATCGACGGCTTCGGCGCGTTCGGGTGTTTTGGTGAAGTTAGCGAGGATGAGGTCGACTTTGCCGGAACGGACGTATTCGACGCGGTTTGCGGCCTCGGTCAGGACGAATTCGACTTTGTCGGGGCTGCCGAGCAGGTCTTTGGCCAGGTCTTTGGCGATTTCAACGTCAAAGCCTTGGTTTTTACCGTTGGCGTCAACATAGCCGAACGGAGGCTTGTCGCCGAATACGCCGATGCGGATCACGCCTTTTTCCTTGATGGCGGCAACGGTTGCCGCACCGCTGCTTTGTGAAGATTGGGCATCGCCGGAGCCGCTGCTGCCGCCTCCGCAGGCGGTCAGACCGACGGCGATGGCGGCGGAAGCCAACAGGGCTTTGAGTTTGGCGTTCAGTTTCATTGGGAATCTCCTTTTTGAATGTTTGCTTGGGATGAAATGCCGTCTGAAAGGGGGTTCGGACGGTTTGCGGTAAATCAGTAGTCCATACCTGCCAGAAATTGGCGGGCGCGTTCGCTTTTTGGTGCGGAAAAAAAGGTTTCGGGGTCGGACGATTCGACAATGCCGCCTTTGTCCACAAAGACGATGCGGTCGGCAACTTTGCGGGCGAACCCCATTTCGTGGGTTACGATGAGCATACTCATCCCTTCGCGGGCGAGTTCCAAAACCACTTCCAAGACTTCGCGCACCATTTCGGGGTCGAGTGCGGCAGTGATCTCGTCCAACAAAATCACTTCCGGATTCAGGCACAGGGCGCGGACAATAGCGATGCGCTGTTTTTGTCCGCCGGAAAGTTCGCGCGGATAGGCGTTTTTGCGGTCGGACAAACCGACGCGTTCCAATAATTTGTCAGCTTGTGCTTCCGCTTCGGCGCGGTTGCGGTTTTGTACTTTTACCGGGCCTAAAAGGATGTTTTCGATGACGGTCATATGGGCAAACAGTTCATAGCTTTGAAAGACCATACCGACTTTTTGCCGGGCGGTTTGCCAGGAAACGTCTTTACCGAATTCGCCGACGCCGTCCATCACGATGCTGCCGCCCTGGTGCGGTTCCAAACCGTTGACGCAGCGCAGGAGGGTGGATTTGCCGCAGCCGGACGGGCCCAACAACACAATCACTTCGCCTTTTTCCAAGTCCAAGTCTAAGGATTGGATGGCGGTTACGCCGCCGTATTGTTTGTGCAGCTTGCGGATGCTCAGTAAAGCCATATCAGTGTTCCCATTTTTGTTCCAGCTTTGCCGCCAGCAGCGACAGTGGCCAACAGCATAAAAAATACAGCATAAAAATCAGTCCATAAACCCAAAATGAAGCATTGGGCTGCGTCAGCAGCGAGTTTTCAATAATTTGCTGCCCCACTTTGACCACTTCAATCACACCGATAAGCGAGGCGAGCGAACTGGTTTTGATCATGCGCGTAAACAAATTAACCGCCCCCGGCAAAGCGCGGCGGACACTTTGCGGCAATTCGATGTAGCAGAACACTTGACGGCGGCTCAAACCCAGTGCCAAACCCGATTCGACTTGATGTTTTTCAATCGATTCCAATGCGCCGCGCACCAAATCGCCCATTTCGGCGACACCCCAAAGCGTAAAAACCCAAACGCAAACCCAAAATCCGCCGATGTGTATGCCCGTCCACACGGACAAACCGAAATACAGGCCGAACAGCCACACCAAAATCGGCACGATGCGGATGGTTTCGAGATAAAACCGTCCGATAAGGCGGACAAGCCGGTTGCGCGAACGCAAAACCAGGCCGAACAGCGTCCCCAATACGCAAGAAGCCGCAACAGAGATTAAAGAAATTTGTGCCGTTAAGAGCAGGCCTTCGCCCAAGCGCGCTGCGTTTTGTCCTTCAAACAGCCAGTCAAACACCATATTTTGCACTCCGTACGCGGTTTTCGGCCCAGCGCGCCAAAAGCGAAACGGGCAGAAGGATAATCAGGTAGCTGGCAAACAGCAGGAACAATGCCTCGTTGGTTTTGTAGTCCATGCCGATGATGTCTTTGGTAACGAACAGCAATTCCGCAATGCCGACTGCGCTGACGATAGATGTTTCTTTCATCAGAAACAATACGTTTGCGCTGATGGCGGGAACGGCGACCGCCCATGCTTGAGGCAATTCGACATAGCGGAAGACTTGAAATCGGCTCAAACCGATGGCCTTACCCGCTTCAACCTGTCCTTTGGGGACGGCTAGAATACCGGCGCGGATGGCTTCCGCCATGTAGCTTGCGCCCAAGAAAACCAGTGCGATTACGCCGCAGGTGAAACCGTCCCATTTGATGCCCATTTTCGGCAGGCCGTAATACAGGAAAAACAACTGGATCAACAGGGGCGTATTGCGCGACAGTTCGATATAGGCGCGTGCCAATGCGTAGAAAGGGCGGATGCGGTATGCCGTTACCACGGCGACGGGCAGGCCGAACAGCAACGATAAAACGATGCCGTAAGCCGACAATTCCAGCGTCAGCTTTGCCGCATCGGCGAATTTGGGTATGGCATCGATCAGATAAGGCCAGTTCATCAGAATCAGACAATCAGCTTAACGAAAGGCGGTATTTTAATGAACTTGTAAGATAATGTTAAAGAATACTTGGGAATATCAAACATCAGAAAAAAGAATAAGGCGATGCCGTCTGAAAAAACTTTCAGACGGCATCGTGCCGGATTCCGCGTCAGATTGCGCTGCCGCCGACGGTCAGCCCGGCATCAATCCTCAGGGTCGGTTGTCCGACGCCGACGGGGACGCTCTGCCCTTCTTTGCCGCACACGCCGACACCGCTGTCCAGCGCGGTATCGTTGCCTATCATGGAAACATGTTTCAGCACTTCGGGGCCGTTGCCGATGATGGTCGCGCCTTTGACGGGATATTGTAACTTGCCGCCTTCCACCCACCATGCTTCGGATGCGCTGAATACGAACTTGCCGCTGGTAATGTCCACTTGTCCGCCGCCGAAGTTGACGGCGTAAATGCCATTGTCGATGGACGCGATGATTTCTTCCGGCTCGTAGCTGCCGTTTTCCATAAAGGTATTGGTCATGCGCGGCATAGGCGCAGAAGCGTAACTTTCGCGGCGGCCGTTGCCGGTCGATTGCGTACCCATCAGGCGGGCGTTGGTTTCGTCCTGCATATAGCCGACCAAAATACCGTCTTCGATCAATACAGTGCGGCGGGTTTCGTTGCCTTCGTCATCGATATTGAGCGAACCGCGTCTGTCGGCAATATCGCCTTGATCCACAACGGTAACGCCTTTGGCGGCTACGCGCTCGCCGATTCGGCCGGAGAAAACGCTGGTTTCTTTGCGGTTGAAATCGCCTTCCAAACCGTGTCCGACCGCTTCGTGCAACAACACGCCCGGCCAGCCGTTGCCCAAAACAACAGTCATCTCGCCGGCAGGCGCAGGGCGGGATTCAAGATTAATCAATGCTTGTTTGACGGCGGAATCGACAAACTGCCGCACCAAAGTTTCATCAAAATAAGCCAAGTCGCAGCGTCCGCCGCCGCCCGCGCTGCCCTGTTCGCGCCTGTCGCCCTGTTTGGCGATGACGGTAACGTTCAGGCGCACCATCGGGCGGATGTCGGCGGCGTGTTTGCCGTCCAAACGGGCGATGTACACCATATCGTATTCGCAGGTCAAACCGGCCATCACTTGCACGATACGCGGATCGGCGGCTTTGGCCAGCGTTTCGACTTTGTTCAACAACGCGACTTTGGCAGCGGAATCAAGGCTGGCAATAGGATCCATCGCCATGTGGACAGGCTTGCCGTAAGCAGGTGTCGGCACTTTGACGCTGACCTCACCGCCGGCCGCACCAATCACGCGCACGGCTTTGGCAGAGCGGTTGATCGAATCGATACATAGGCTGTCGGCGTAGGCAAAAGCAGTTTTATCGCCCGAAACGGCACGCACGCCCACGCCCTGATCGATTTGGAAGCTGCCCGATTTGACGATGCCTTCTTCCAAATGCCAGCTTTCATAAGCGGTGCGCTGGCAGTAGATGTCGGCGTAATCGACGTGGTGCGCGCCGATGATGCACAGGCTTTTGGCGAGCAGTTCGGGGGAAAGGCGGTTGGCTTCGAGCAGCCGCGCCTGTACGGCGGAATAGGTCGGATGCATAGTGTCGGCGCATAAAAAATCAGGGGCTTGATTATACGGCATTTGTTATGGAAATGCGCCGTGCCGCCGAAAATGTAAGATTTTTGCCAACGTACCCTGCTTTTGTGTACACTTAAACTTTCTTGTCGGAGTGCCGCCGGGCGGCTGAGATTGCGAAAGCAGAATCCGTAGAACCTGTCGGGGTAATGCCTGCGTAGGAAACAAACCGTCAAATGCCTTATCAGGCTTCCGTTCCCTTTTCCGCACTTCCCCGCCCACCTTCCTTCTTTTTAAAGGACGTCATATGTCGGGCAATGCCTCCTCTCCTTCATCTTCCGCCGCCATCGGGCTGATTTGGTTCGGCGCGGCGGTCTCGATTGCCGAAATCAGCACGGGTACGCTGCTTGCCCCCTTGGGCTGGCAACGCGGTCTGGCGGCTCTACTTTTGGGTCATGCCGTCGGCGGCGCGCTGTTTTTTGCGGCGGCGTATATCGGCGCACTGACCGGACGCAGCTCGATGGAAAGCGTGCGCCTGTCGTTCGGTAAACGCGGTTCAGTGCTGTTTTCCGTGGCGAATATGCTGCAACTGGCCGGCTGGACGGCGGTGATGATTTACGCCGGCGCAACGGTCAGCTCCGCTTTGGGCAAAGTGTTGTGGGACGGCGAATCTTTTGTCTGGTGGGCATTGGCAAACGGCGCGCTGATTGTGCTGTGGCTGGTTTTCGGCGCACGCAAAACAGGCGGGCTGAAAACCGTTTCGATGCTGCTGATGCTGTTGGCGGTTCTGTGGCTGAGTGCCGAAGTCTTTTCCACGGCAGGCAGCACCGCCGCACAGGTTTCAGACGGCATGAGTTTCGGAACGGCAGTCGAGCTGTCCGCCGTGATGCCGCTTTCCTGGCTGCCGCTTGCCGCCGACTACACGCGCCACGCGCGCCGCCCGTTTGCGGCAACCCTGACGGCAACACTCGCCTACACGCTGACCGGCTGCTGGATGTATGCCTTGGGTTTGGCAGCGGCGTTGTTCACCGGAGAAACCGACGTGGCAAAAATCCTGCTGGGCGCAGGTTTGGGTGCGGCAGGCATTTTGTCGGTCGTCCTCTCCACCGTTACCACAACGTTTCTCGATGCCTATTCCGCCGGCGCGAGTGCGAACAACATTTCCGCGCGTTTTGCGGAAACACCCGTCGCTGTCGGCGTTACCCTGATCGGCACGGTGCTTGCCGTCATGCTGCCCGTTACCGAATATGAAAACTTCCTACTGCTTATCGGCTCGGTATTTGCGCCGATGGCGGCGGTTTTGATTGCCGACTTTTTCGTCTTGAAACGGCGTGAGGAGATTGAAAGCTTTGACTTTGCCGGACTGGTTCTGTGGCTGGCGGGCTTCATCCTCTACCGCTTCCTGCTCTCGTCCGGCTGGGAAAGCAGCATCGGTCTGACCGCCCCCGTAATGTCTGCCGTTGCCATTGCCACCGTACTGGTGCGCCTTTTCTTTAAAAAAACCCAATCTTTACAAAGGAACCCGTCATGACCCGTATCGCCATCCTCGGCGGCGGCCTCTCGGGAAGGCTGACCGCATTGCAGCTTGCAGAACAAGGTTATCGGATTGAACTTTTCGACAAAGGCAGCCGCTGGGGCGAACACGCCGCCGCCTATGTTGCCGCCGCGATGCTCGCGCCTGCGGCGGAAGCGGTCGAAGCCACGCCTGAAGTGGTCAGGCTGGGCAGGCAGAGCATTCCGCTTTGGCGCGGCATCCGATGCCGTCTGAACACGCACACGATGATGCAGGAAAACGGCAGCCTGATTGTGTGGCACGGGCAGGACAAACCTTTATCCAACGAGTTCGTCCGCCATCTCAAACGCGGCGGCGTGGCGGATGACGAAATCGTCCGTTGGCGTACCGACGACATCGCCAAACGCGAACCGCAACTCGGCGGACGGTTTTCAGACGGCCTTTACCTGCCGACCGAAGGACAACTCGACGGGCGGCAAATATTGTCTGCACTTGCCGACGCTTTGGACGGGCTGAACGTCCCTTGCCATTGGGAACACGAATGCGCCCCCGAAGACCTGCAAGCCCAATACGACTGGTTGATCGACTGTCGCGGCTACGGCTCAAAAGCCGCGTGGAACCAAGCCCCCGAACACACCAGCACCTTGCGCGGCATACGCGGCGAAGTGGCGCGGGTTTACACGCCCGAAATCACGCTCAACCGCCCCGTGCGCCTGCTGCACCCACGTTATCCGCTCTACATCGCCCCGAAAGAAAACCACGTCTTCGTTATCGGCGCGACCCAAATCGAAAGCGAAAGCCAAGCCCCTGCCGGCGTGCGTTCAGGGTTGGAACTTTTGTCCGCACTCTATGCCGTCCACCCTGCCTTCGGCGAAGCCGACATTCTCGAAATCGCCACCGGCCTGCGCCCCACGCTCAACCACCACAACCCCGAAATCCGTTACAGCCGCACCCGCCGCCTGATTGAAATCAACGGTCTTTTCCGCCACGGTTTCATGATTTCCCCCGCTGTAACCGCCGCCGCCGTCAGATTGGCAGTGGTACTGTTTGACGGAAAAGACGCACCCGAACATGATGAAGAAAGCGGTTTGGCGTATATCCGAAGACAAGATTAAAGCCGTCTGAAAGGAACCCCATGACCTTCCCGCCCCTAAAATCCCCGCTCAAATTCTACGCCGTCGTTCCCACCGCCGATTGGGTGGAGCGCATGGTCGAAGCAGGTGCCGACACGGTGCAACTGCGCTGCAAGACCCTGCACGGCGATGAATTGAAACGCGAAATCGCCCGCTGCGTCGCCGCCTGTCAAGGCAGCCGTACGCAGCTTTTCATCAACGACCACTGGCGCGAGGCGATAGAAGCAGGCGCATACGGCGTGCATCTCGGACAAGAAGACATGGACACCGCCGACCTTGCCGCCATTGCCGCTGCCGGTTTGCGCTTGGGTTTGAGTACGCACTCCGTCGCCGAACTCGACCGCGCCCTGTCCGTACACCCTAGCTACGTCGCCAGCGGCGCGATTTTCCCAACCACGACCAAGCAAATGCCCACCGCCCCGCAAGGCTTGGACAAACTGCGCGAATATGTGAAACAGGCAGGCGGCACGCCCGTCGTCGCCATCGGCGGCATCGATTTGAACAATGCCCAAGCCGTACTCGCCACCGGCGTTTCCTCACTCGCCGCCGTCCGCGCCGTAACCGAAGCGGCAAATCCTGAAGCGGTGGTTAAAGCGTTTCAGGCTTTGTGGGATGGATAAAACCGAAAGAAGAAAATTCAATTGCCGTGTAGGCAAAACTTAGCCCGTTATCGCAAACATACTTAACTTTAAATGTGGCATATCATCAAATTCCGTCATTCCCGCGTAAGCGGGAATCCGCCTTAAAACTTGAGAAACCATCATTTGAAAAACAGTTTCCGAATTTCAAAAATGGATTCCCGCCTGCGCGGGAATGACGGCAACCGGCCGGTTGCGTATCAAAAAATAAAGTAATTCGGCTAGATATAGTGGATTAACAAAAATCAGGACAAGGCGACGAAGCCGCAGACAGTACAGATAGTACGGAACCGATTCACTCGGTGCTTCAGCACCTTAGAGAATCGTTCTCTTTGAGCTAAGGCGAGGCAACGCTGTACTGGTTTTTGTTAATCCACTATAAATACAGAAACATCGAGAAACCATGAACATCATCTTAAACGGCGGACCCGCCGAACTTCACGGCACAAGCGTTGCCGACCTCATCGCCCAAACCGCGCCGCAAAAGCCCTTTGCCGTGGCGGTCAACACCGTTTTCGTCCCCAAAGGCGCGTATGCGGAAACGGTTTTGAACGAAAACGACAAAATCGATATCGTCCGCCCCGTCGTCGGCGGCTGAATGCCGTCTGAAGCCCCAAAGGCACGCCGCCGGCTTTCAGACGGCATCGTATCCCAAACATATCAAGGAATTTTTATGCTCACCCTATACGGAGAAACTTTCCCCTCGCGGCTGCTGCTCGGCACGGCTGCCTACCCGACCCCTGAAATCCTCAAACAATCCGTCCGTATCGCCCAACCCGCGATGATTACCGTCTCATTGCGCCGCGCGGGAAGCGGCGGCGAGGCGCACGGTCAGGGGTTTTGGTCGCTGCTTCAAGAAACCGGCGTTCCCGTCCTGCCGAACACGGCAGGCTGCCAAAGCGTGCAGGAAGCGGTAACGACGGCGCAAATGGCGCGCGAAGTGTTTGAAACCGATTGGATAAAATTGGAACTCATCGGCGATGACGACACCTTGCAGCCGGATGTGTTCCAACTTGTCGAAGCGGCAGAAATCCTGATTAAAGACGGCTTCAAAGTGCTGCCTTATTGCACCGAAGACCTGATTGCCTGCCGCCGCCTGCTCGACGCAGGCTGTCAGGCGTTGATGCCGTGGGCGGCCCCGATCGGCACGGGTTTGGGCGCGGTTCACGCCTACGCGTTGAACGTCCTGCGCGAACGCCTGCCCTACACGCCGCTGATTATCGACGCGGGCTTGGGTTTGCCCTCACAGGCGGCACAAGTGATGGAATGGGGCTTTGACGGCGTGCTTTTGAACACCGCCGTTTCCCGCAGCGGCGATCCGGTCAATATGGCGCGCGCCTTCGCACTCGCCGTCGAATCCGGACGGCTGGCATTTGAAGCCGAACCGGTCGAGGCTCGCACCAAAGCGCAAGCCAGCACGCCGACAGTCGGACAACCGTTTTGGCATTCGGCGGAATATTGAAAAAGGCGGCAAAAATGCCGTCTGAAGGCTTCAGACGGCATCGCGGCTCAAAACGGCGGCAGCCTGAAACGGACAAACCGCCATTCCCCGGCATCACGGCTTTGTCATGAGGAACAGGGAAACCGGCCGGAAAACCTTGCCGCCCGTCCCGATGCCGCAACCAACGAAACACCCGGCCTCCACGGTGCGCAGGCTGCCGCGCAAGCCCCAAGTACGGCAACAGAAGAAGCGTTTTGTTGTTGTTTGAATACATTTAAAAATACCTAAAGCCATCCGTAAGCCTTCATCCGCAACGGTTTCACCGCTTTTGCATCCCCGAATCCACGCTCAAACACCCCCGAATGACAACCCTGTCCGCACCAAATCGGACAGATGTTCAAACAGAGGCACACTTATTCCCGGCAGGCGCGAAGCCCCCAGCTATGCCTGCCGACCCCGATTTGTCCGGCACAATGAAAGTTTGCCGACCCGAATCACAAACATCGGCGTATAGGTTAATTTGTTTATTTTTCATCGCATTACAAAAAATCCGCATTTATTTTTAAATTTTTATTGATAATTATTATTATTAGCGTATAATTAAAACCACTCGGAAGTCGTCAATTCCGAACCATTAAACACTGTATTCCCTCACAATTCACTTTCACACTTGGAGTCGGCATATACGAGACATACATTCCTTTTTATATATCAGATACTCAAAACCAAAAACGCCAAACCCACCTTTACGGTGGGTTTGGCGTTTTTGGTCTGCACTTATTTGCAAGACTTGAGGTTCAGTTTGCCGTATGGGGACGTGATTTTACGGATTTCGTCCGCATCGGCGGCATTCACGCCGGTAAACAAAACCGTCATACGCGACACGCTCAAAGAATCGTCCTGCCGGCCGGTTTCTGCAGCGCGTTCGACAATATGCGCCCCGCCGAATCCCGCGCCGGCAAGCCGGTTTTGCAGGGCTTGGGCGTTTTCCCTGCTGTTGCCGACACCCAAACTCAATGCGCCGTCAAACGGTATGGGGTTGAAACCTTTGGCAGACAGCTCCGCCGCCTGATTTTCGGCATCGGCTGAAACGGGCAGGACGACGCGGTAGGTTTTGCCGGCGGATTTGGCTTGGGCGGTGCGTTTTTCGACGCTTCTACTGGCGACGTGCGACCATTTGCCCAAAAGCCCTTTGATCCGGTGGTAGTCGTCTTCGTCCATCGTGAGGCTTGCCTGCGCGGCGCATAAGGCATCCGCCGCGCCGTTTTCGCGTTCCGCCTGCGCCTTTTCGGCGGCGAGTTTTTCGCGGCGGGCTTTTTCCTCGCGCTGTTTTTTCTCTTTGAGCTTTTTCTGCTCCGCTTCTTTCTTCAAGCGCAACTGCTCGGCCTGTTCTTCGGTCAGAATATCGCTTGCACCAAGCAGTACGCCTGTATCCGATTCAGATGCCGCCTGAACGGCAGAACCGGATGCCGGAATATTCCGAACAACCGGCATAGTTGGGGCAACTGGTTGAACCTGCAAATTGTTTGCGGCATTCTGTGCCTCCGGTATTTTGCCGGCCTGTTTCAGTGTCAGTTTGTAGCCTACCGTACCGCCGAATACGGCAATATTAATCGCAACCAAAAGGATAAATAACCATTTCATCTCTGTATTCCCTAAATATGTTCATCTTCCCCGCCTTCGGCGGCAATCAGGTTCAGCAGCCCGTGGATGACGAGGTTGTCCGCTACGCGCACGGTATTTTCCGCCAAAAATGCAGGCGGCAGGGCTTCGGCAACTTTCGCCGCGCCGCCGCCGGTCATCACGACATCGACAGGCTTGCCCGCCCCGATTTTTTCTTTCAAACGGCCGTGCATCATCATTATCGAGCCGCAAACCGCATCCATCATACCGCTGGCGATGGCGTTGCTTGTGGTGGTCGGGAAAGGATAACGCTTGCCGGCGGGGCGGTTGAGGTTGGCGGTTCGGACGGCGAGCGATTCTTTCATCAGGTGGAAGCCGGGCATAATGGTCCCGCCGAGGTAATGCCCGTCGCCGGTGAGCGCGTCAACCGTTACCGCCGTACCGCAACTGACGACGACGCAGGCGTTGCGGCTGAAACGGCGGCTGCCCAAGGCGTTGAACCAGCGGTCCGCGCCGTGTTCTTCGGGGTGGCGGTAGTGGTTGCGTATGCCCAAAGCCTGATGGGCGGAAGGCAGCCATTCGATGGGGCGGGCGATTTGTTCCTGAACCTGCGCTTTTTTAAGTTCTCCGCACACGGCGCAACCGACGATGCGGACATTTCCATCCGCCTTTTCCGCCCACTCCGCGCCCAAAGGCGACAAATCGCGGTACGGCGCGCTGCCGACGGTTGCAAACGTGCCGTTTTCCACCCAAGCCCACTTGAGCCGGCTGTTGCCGCCATCCAACAGCAGAAAACGTTCCGAATCCCGCCGCTTCGACACGGAAACCGGCCTGTCGTCGGGCCGCAGGCTGATTTCGCCGCTGACGACCGTCTGTTCGCCCTCTGCCGTTTCCAAGTGCAAAACGCCTTGTCCGTCCACGCCTTTAACCGTGCCTTCGAACACGGTTTCGCCGTCGCGCAACAGCAATACCGCCTTGCCATGGTCGCGGTTGGCAGCCTGATATTCCGCCACAAAAGGCGCAAATCCGTCCCGCGCATATTGCAACAACACCGCGTCCAGTTCCGCAAGCAATGTTTCCAGCAACACGGCGGCATCGGCATTTCCCCGCCGCGATGCCGTCTGAAACAGCGATTGCACGGAAGCGGCGTTTTCCACTTCCTTGGGCAGCACGAAATTGATGCCGATACCGACCACGGCAACCGTTTTGCCGCCCGTCCTGACCGTTTCAATCAGAATGCCGCCCAATTTGTCGCGTCCGACGACCAAATCGTTTGGCCACTTGATTTGCGTTTTCAAACCCAAACGCGACAAGGCGCGCCGGCACGCCACTGCCGCAACAGGCGACAGCGAACTCAACTCATACTGCGGCTGGTCAAACACCCAGCCAAAACTGAACATCAGACACTCGCCCAAACGGTGCGACCACTTCCGCCCCTGCCGCCCCCTGCCCTTACTTTGCAGGTGGGTCACACATATGGTTTTGTGCGCCTTGTCCGGCGCAATCCGCGCCAATTCCAGTATCTCGTCGTTGCTGGACGCGCACTCGTGCTTCAATGCCGTCTGAAAACCCGACCTCTCCCCCAACGCGCGCAAACCTTCGGCATCGAAAACCGCCAAGGGGCGCACCAGCCGCCAATAGCCGTCATGTTGGCGCAACAGCCCGCGTATGTGCGCCGGCATCTGCTGCCAAAAACCGTTGAGCTGCTGCGGCTTCATGTCCGCCACACGCGCCAGTTGCGAGACGTGTTGCGGCAAACCGTCGGCAAGCTCCGCCAACACCCGCCAGTGCGAAGGCTTCAAAACCGTCATTTTCCGCCCTCTGCCGCACGGATTTTTGCCAAAGTCTTCGTTGTCGAAGTCTGGTGCAGAAACGGAATTGAAAACACCTGACCGCCGCGCGCCAGCGTTTCCGCCGCGCCGACAATCTTATCCGCAGCCCAATCGCCGCCCTTGACCAACACCTCCGGCTTCACCGCCTCAATCAAAGCCGCCGGCGTATCCTCGTCAAACCAAGTAACCAAATCCACACTTTCCAACGCGGCGGCAACGGCGGCACGGTTCTCCAAAGGATTAATCGGGCGGTCGCCGCCCTTGCCCAAACGCCGCACCGAAGCATCGGTATTCAACGCCAGCACCAACGCCGCCCCTGCCGAACGCGCCTGCGCCAGATAAGTAACGTGCCCCCTGTGGAGGATGTCGAAACAGCCGTTGGTAAACACCAGCGGGCGCGGCAACAATGCCAAACGCGCCACCAACGCCTCGGGCGGACAGATTTTCGATTCAAAATCAGGGACAGACCAAGCGTCAACCATCAAAGCCTCCGACAAAAACCATAAAAGACAGAAAAACCCACATGATACAGAAGCATATGCGAAAGGCAAAGCCGAAGGCGCAAATGCCGTCTGAAGCGGTTTCCGTATGACCGGCCCAGCTTTCAGATGGCATACCGCCGCACCGGTACGACGGTGCGGACAGTACGTGCAAACGGAAAAAGACCCGTACCGAAAAGTACGGGCCTTTATCTGGGGTGGCTGATGGGGCTCGAACCCACGACAACCGGAATCACAATCCGGGGCTCTACCAACTGAGCTACAGCCACCATAAAAACGGTTTTCAATCAAATTCTTGGCACGCCCGACAGGAATCGAACCTGTAACCCCCGACTTAGAAGGTCGGTGCTCTATCCGGTTGAGCTACGGGCGCTCATGCCGATTCGTGCTGATTGATTGGTCGGGGCGGTGGGATTCGAACTCACGACCCTCTGCTCCCAAAGCAGATGCGCTAACCGGGCTGCGCTACGCCCCGACTTGAAGAAGCGAACTATACAGTTCAGGGAAAGATGCGTCAACATTTATTTTCAAAACACCAAGATGAAAAATATAGTTTTTTGATTTGAAAAAATATTTAATCCGTCCAAACAGCCGTATTTTATTTCAGGACAAATTTATTTTCGGCATCCTGCTGTAAAAACAAACGGAAAATGCGATAATTTTCAGCATTTTCTACCTGTTTAACAAAAGGACGGATATGTCGGCACAACTGATCAACGGTAAAGAAGTTTCGCAAAAACGCCTGCAGGCGGTTGCCGAAGCGGTGGCGCAACGCCAACAGGACAATCTGCACACGCCTTGCCTGGCCGTGGTTTTGGTCGGAGGCGACCCTGCCAGCGCGGTTTATGTGCGCAACAAGAAAACAGCCTGCCAAAAATGCGGCATCAAGTCGCTGTCTTACGAACTGCCCGAATCAACATCGCAGGAAGAACTGCTGGCATTGGTCGACCGCCTGAATGCCGATTCCGAAGTGGACGGTATTCTGGTTCAGCTTCCACTGCCGAAGCACCTCGACAGCCAGGCAGTCTTGGAACGTATTTCGCCGGATAAGGACGTGGACGGCTTCCATCCTTACAATGTCGGCAGGCTGGCGGTCAAAATGCCGCTGATGCGCCCGTGTACGCCCAAGGGCGTGATGACGCTTTTGGAGGCTTACGGCATTGATCCGAAGGGGAAAAAAGCGGTCGTGGTCGGCGCATCGAATATTGTCGGCCGCCCGCAGGCTTTGGAACTGCTGCTGGCGCGCGCAACGGTAACGGTCTGCCACAGCGCGACCGAAAATCTGGCAGACGAGGTTGCCGGGGCCGATATTTTGGTGGTCGGCGTGGGGATTCCGAACTTTGTCAAAGGCGAATGGATCAAACCCGGCGCGGTCGTTATCGATGTAGGCATCAACCGTTTGGACGACGGCAGCCTGTGCGGCGACGTGGAATTTGAAACGGCAAAAGAACGGGCGGCGATGATTACGCCCGTTCCCGGCGGTGTGGGCCCGATGACGATCGCCACATTGATGGAAAACACCCTGCACGCGGCTTCGCTGCACGATGCTTGAGCGGTTCTGAAGATAAAAATGCCGTCTGAAAGGCTTTCAGACGGCATTTTGCCGTGTCCGTTTATTTGGGCAGCTTGACGACAACCGTATCCGCCAGTATGTCGTAAAGCGTGCGGCGGTCGCGTTTGACCATAAAGAGCAGGACAAAGTTGGCAAGAAATGCCAGTAGGTTGATAGCGTTTTCTCCGTTGTCACCTACTGCAAGACCGATAACGGCGGCAATAATGGCAACCAAAACCGACCATGCGATTTCGCGTACCAAAACCGTACCGACAAAACCCGGATTGCGGCCGTCGGTTTTCAACACCCTGATTCTCATGATTTTCTTACCCAATGACTGCCCGTCCCTGCTCATATAGTAGATTTGGATGACGGTGTACGCCAAAATGCCCGCCAGTCCGACCCAAAAGGAAGTTGTGCCCAAAAGCAGTCCGACTATTTCCTCACTGCCGACGATTCTGCCTTCATTCTTGACGGCGAAGGCAATCAGTCCGGCAAACGGCACCAGCAGAATCAAAAAGGTAAACAATTGGTTCAGCAGCGCGGCAAGTATCCGGTCGCCTGCGCCGGCAATTCCGACTTCAATTTCCTGCCCGTTGCGGTTGTCGGATGCAGCGTCGGTGTAGTCGTTTTTTTCTTCCATATCCGTTCCTGATAATTGTTCTTAAACAGATGGCATTCTACCGCCCTGCTGCCGCAAACGCCAATCCCAAAAAGAAAATTCGATAAAGAACTTTACATTTTCCCAATACGGCGTTAAAACGCTTCCTTTACGCCATACATAATTTTATTAACGATTTTTCCTCAAGGAGCAACACAATGAAAGTAGGTTTCGTCGGCTGGCGCGGTATGGTCGGTTCGGTTTTGATGCAGCGTATGAAAGAAGAAAACGACTTCGCCCACATTCCCGAAGCGTTTTTCTTTACCACTTCCAACGTCGGCGGCGCAGCCCCTGATTTCGGTCAGGCGGCTAAAACGTTATTGGACGCGAACAACGTTGCCGAACTGGCAAAAATGGACATCATCGTTACCTGCCAAGGCGGCGATTACACCAAATCCGTCTTCCAACCCCTGCGCGACAGTGGCTGGAACGGCTACTGGATTGACGCGGCATCCTCGCTGCGTATGAAAGACGACGCGATTATCGTCCTCGACCCCGTCAACCGCAACGTCATCGACAACGGTTTGAAAAACGGCGTGAAAAACTACATCGGCGGCAACTGTACCGTTTCCCTGATGCTGATGGCGCTGGGCGGCCTGTTCCAAAACGATTTGGTCGAATGGGCGACCAGCATGACCTACCAAGCCGCTTCCGGCGCGGGCGCGAAAAATATGCGCGAACTCATCAGCGGCATGGGCGCGATTCACGCCCAAGTGGCGGACGAGCTTGCCGATCCTTCCAGCGCGATTCTCGACATCGACCGCAAAGTGTCCGATTTCCTGCGCAGCGAAGACTATCCGAAAGCCAACTTCGGCGTACCGCTCGCCGGCAGCCTGATTCCGTGGATTGACGTGGACTTGGGCAACGGCCAGTCCAAAGAAGAATGGAAAGGCGGCGTGGAGACCAACAAAATCCTCGGCCGCAGCGGCAATCCGACCGTAATCGACGGCTTGTGCGTCCGCATCGGCTCTATGCGCTGCCACAGCCAAGCCCTCACCCTGAAGCTGAAGAAAGACCTGCCTGTTTCCGAAATCGAAACGATTTTGGCAGGCGCGAATGACTGGGTGAAAGTCATCCCCAACGAAAAAGAAGCCAGCATCCACGAGCTGACTCCTGCCAAAGTTACCGGCACGCTGTCCGTCCCTGTCGGACGCATCCGCAAACTGGGCATGGGCGGCGAATACATCAGCGCGTTCACCGTCGGCGACCAACTTTTGTGGGGCGCGGCCGAACCTCTGCGCCGCGTGTTGCGCATCGTGTTGGGCAGCCTGTAAGCCCTGTTTGAATGGAAATGCCGTCTGAATCCTGTTTCAGACGGCATTTTCCTTGCAACCCCAATTGGACGAAATCCCGATAAAGCAAGCGTTCACGCCAGCAACATTTCCTGCATCAGCTTCATACCCCACTGCCAGCCGCCGAGCATACCGTTCAAACTGCCCGAATGCGGGGAAACCAACAGGCGCGCGTTCCACGTATCCGCCTGTTTTTGCGCCCAATCTCGCGGCACACCCCCGTGTTCGGACACCACCAATGCGGCACGGCAAGGACAGCGGACGCGCCGGAAGGTGTGTTCCGCATCATCGGAGAAAATATTGGGACGCTGCGGTACAAGGATGATGTTGGCAATTTTCTTCCGTGTCAGGATGTCTGCCCGATACAGCCACGCCAAGAATGCGGCCGCACCCGCTCCGTGTGCGACAACGGCGATATGCCTGCCCTGTATCCGTTCGAATGCCGTCTGAAGCCCTGCCTGCCATTCCCCTATGCTTTGACCGGCCGATGCTTCGGACATCTGCACGACGGGATAACTGACCGCCCAACGGTCTATCCACATCTGATCCTCTCCGGCATCGCGTATCAGCCAAAGCGTCAAATCTTCGAGTTCAAAACCCTGCATACCGCCCCGCCTATTTCAGCAGGTCCCGAAGGGTAAAGGCGATGAGCAGCGAAGCGGGTACGCTCAATATGGCGCAGACGGTCAGGCAGACAAAAATATTCACCACCCGCCGCCAGCCTTTCCAACCCAAACATTTGGACGCAATCAGCAGGCAGGGCAGACAAATCAGCAGCCACACCAACGCCCATATCGGGTTTGCCTTGGTCGGCGCAAGCCAGCCCTGCATCCGCGCCAGCATAAATATCGCCCACACCAACATGGGCAGGATAAACGCAGCGACGACCCATGCCGCGCCGATGCCGGTTTTTCCGTCCACATTCCAATCATATTTACCCAAAACTTTATTCGGCAGCATAGTCATACTCCACGACCAGCGGCGCATGGTCGGAAAATTTTTCGTCTTTATAAACGTGTGCGGACACGGCTTTGGCGGCAAGTTCGGGCGTAACCATCTGATAATCGATGCGCCACCCGACATCTTTCGCATACGCCTGCCCACGGTTGCTCCACCACGTGTAGCCCGGCACATCGGGATAAAGCGTGCGCCACATATCCGTCCAGCCCAGCGTATGGATGACTTTGCCTATCCACTCGCGCTCTTCGGGCAGGAAGCCCGAATTTTTCTGATTGCCTTTCCAGTTTTTCAGGTCGATGTTTTGGTGGGCGATGTTCCAGTCGCCGCAGACGACAATGTCGCGCCCTTCGTTTTTCATCGCTTCGAGCATAGGGTAAAACGCATCGAGGAAACGGTATTTCACCTGCTGGCGTTCTTCTGCGCTGCTGCCGCTGGGCAAATAAAGCGAAATAACGCTCAACCTGCCGAAATCGCAACGCACAAACCGCCCTTCCCTGTCGAATTCTTCAATGCCCATACCGATTTGCACATTGTCGGGTTTGCGTTTGCTGTACACCGCCACGCCGCTGTAACCACGCTTCTCGGCACAATGCCAATAGCCGTGCATCCCGTGCGGATTTTTCATATCGGCAGACAAATCTGCTTCCTGCGCTTTGAGTTCCTGCACGCAGACAATGTCCGCGCCCGATGCGGCGATGTATTCGTAAAATCCCTTTTTATAAGCGGAGCGGATGCCGTTGACGTTGGCGGAAATGATTTTAAGCATAATAAAAATAAGTTCTCACAATGTTCCCATACACAAAGCGGCACCCGGTGCGCCGCCCGGCATTTCCCATTCGGCCCTGCCTGCTGAAAACGGCGGGGCTTCAAGCGGGAAATGCCGTCTGAAAACGGAAAAAGGGCAAAAGGCGGTACTTTTCACAAAAACACCTCTTATCTTATTCTCCATAATCTAGTAATTTATTTAATAAGTCATCCAATTCTTTATCGTTTAATCCAATTTCATAGAGTACTCTATGCAAACTATAAATCCATCTATTAAAATTATTTTGCTTATTATTGATAATATTAGATATTTTTTTTATTTCCAGAAAGTCTTCCGGGTTAAATCCAAGATCTTTTAATCTGATTTTAATATTATTAATAACATCTTCCATGTTTATTACTTTTGCCCTTTCCGATACAGTTCAACCGCGCCGCCAAGTCGTGCCGCCGGCGTTGTCTTCCAAAATGATTTTGTGTTCGTTCAGAAGGTCGCGGATGCGGTCAGATTCCACCCAGTTTTTATCCGCGCGCGCCTGTTTGCGGCGGGCGATTAAGTCTTCGATTTCTTCGTTGGAGAGGCCGTCTGAAACCGCGCCGCCTTGCAGGAACTCAATCGGATCGCGTTGCAGCAAGCCGATGATGCCGCCCAAGGCTTTCAGGCAGCCGGCAAGGTGCGCATCATTGGTTTTGTTCACTTCTCCTGCCAGTTCGAACAGCACGGCAACGGCTTCAACCGTGCCGAAATCGTCATTCATGGCGGCGTAGAAGCGGCGGGTGTAGTCGTTGGCATTTTCGGACAAATCAAACGCGGCGGCAGGCGTGTTTTTCAAGGTGGTGTATAGACGGGTCAACGCGCCTTTCGCGTCGTCCAAATGCGCGTCGGAATAGTTCAACGGGCTGCGGTAGTGGGCGCGCAGGATGAAGAAACGCACAACTTCAGGGTCGTATTGTTTCAATACTTCGCGGATGGTGAAGAAGTTGCCCAGCGATTTCGACATTTTTTCGCCATCCACGCGGATGAAGCCGTTGTGCAGCCAGTATTTGACGTGGCTGGCGATGCTTTGCCCGTGGTGGGTTTGCGCGTGGTCGTGGCCGCAGGTATGCCCCGTCGCGCCGACGCTTTGGGCGATTTCGTTTTCGTGGTGCGGGAACTGCAAATCCGCGCCGCCGCCGTGAATATCGAAAGTATCGCCGAACAGGTTTTCACTCATCGCGGAACATTCGATGTGCCAACCCGGCCGGCCCCTGCCCCACGGGCTTTCCCACGCCGGTTCGCCTGCTTTGGCGGCTTTCCACAACACAAAATCCAGCGGATCGCGTTTGAAACCGTCCACTTCCACGCGCTCGCCCGCGCGCAGGTCGTCCAGCGATTTGCCCGATAATTGTCCGTAAGCGGCAAACTCGCGCACGGCGTAGTAAACGTCGCCGTTGGCGGCAGGATAAGCCTTGCCGTTTTGAATCAGGGTTTCAATCATGGCAATCATTTGCGGAATGTTTTCCGTTGCCTTCGGTTCGATGTCCGGACGCAACACGCCCAAAGCATCGGCATCTTCGTGCATCGCCTGAATGAAACGCGCGGTCAGTTCGCCAATGGTCTCGCCGTTTTCAGCCGCGCGGGCAATGATTTTGTCGTCGATGTCGGTGATGTTGCGCACATAAGTGAGCGGATAGCCGCACTCGCGCAACCAGCGGGCAATCATGTCGAACACAACCATCACGCGGGCGTGTCCCAAATGGCAGTAATCGTAAACGGTCATACCGCAGACATACATACGCACGTTTTCAGGGTCGATGGGGGAAAAGGGTTCTTTTTGACGGGTTAGGGTGTTGTAGAGGGTAGTCATATTTATCAAGTAAGTTTAGAAATGGGTAACAGTAATGTCATATCCGCGATTTTGGGCGAAATCTAAAAATTCATTGGCTTCATTAACGGCAGGAAATTCACGCATAATTTCAGTTTTAATATTTTCCAACAACGCTTCTGCAATCGGATATTGGCCTCTCAATGCTTTTTCGTACCAACTTATCAAATCATCCTCAGTTACGATGTTTTGAATCCGGCTTTTCCAGCCTATTTGCGTCAGTAATGAAACAATCACCGATTGTTCAGCCTTTTTGCAGACAATGACAATTCTATCTGCGCTAATGGAGGATACAATATCTTCTGCCAACTCTTCGTCTAAAGAGAGATGTTTGACCTGTATGGCCAATCCGAAGTCAGACCACATATCCAACCCTCTATCGGCAGCATTGGTTACGCCTACACGATGGATTTTTGCAGGAAGTTTTAAATGCCCATTTTTCGGCATAGTGATGATTTTTTCGGCAAAATCTTGATATTCCTCCCATAAAAACAGGTTTTCCTTAGGAAAATCAATTGAAACCGTTATGCCTAATTCTGAAACCAATGCATCAAACAACGCATAAACAACGATTTCATATATCTTGTCTATACTTCTTTTCAATCCCGGCTCGAGCCAAAATAAATTTAGAAATTCAGACAGTTGGAAAGAGTATCTGTCTGTATTGCCGACATAAGCCAATGCTTCGCTCATTTGGGAAAAACGATTGAAAAACTGTTTATAAATGTACGATTCTACCCCGCCGTCCGACTGTCTGTTTAATGTTCCCAATACCGCTAGTTTTTCAGGCGGCATTGCATTTTTTTCAAACAGATTATCTTGGAATTTTGCCGATGAAGTAGAAATCCGCCCTAAAAACCGACGGCAGATTTCATCCCTCCAGCGTTTAGATTGGTTGCGGTAAGTATCTAAATTTAAAAAATCCAACTGTTTTATACAACGGTCATGATATAAAATTTCTGCAATTTGAATGGGGTTATAAAGGTGGATACGGGATTTTTTGATAATGCCGTCCAATGCTTCTTTGGCTTGTTGTTCTTCAAACGTCATCCTGCCTCCAATAAATCCAATTGCCCTTTTTGTTCGACCTTGCCGGAAAGAGAAGCGAGCATATTTTCCGCGATGGCTTCTATTACAGGGACGGATACAGAATTTCCGGCGACTTTCCTGACTTGCGAGTAGGGGATATTGATTTCAAAATCATCGGGAAAACCTTGTAATCTTAACATTTCCCTTCCTGTTAGCCTTCTTACTCCGTTCACCACTAAATAATTGTAACTCCCCCCGGCCCTTAAGGCACAGGAATATGGAAGTGCGGAAACATTCCCGCCAATATTTTCATGCCAAATTGATGGGGTGGGCGGGGCTTTTTTTAAGGCTGCCAAACGTTTTTGTTTCAAGGCATCTGATAAAAAATAGTTTGGTTCAACATCTCGGTCGTTTTCCAACAGTTCGCCCAATGGCCGATATTGGTTTATGGGTTCAGGAAAGTAAAAAGGGATGCCGTCTGAAAAACCCACAATATAAATTCTCTCGCGTTTTTGCGGCAATCCGAAATCCAAAGTATTTAAAACCTTAAAATAAACCGTATAACCAAGCTGTTTAAGGGTTTCTAAAATAATACGGAAAGTCCTGCCCGAATCGTGCGTAGTCAGCCGCTTAACGTTTTCCAGAAGAAAAGCCTTCGGCTGTTTGGTTTTCAGGATTTCGGCAATATTGAAAAACAATGTTCCGCGCGTATCTTCAAATCCCAATCCCTTACCTGCGATACTGAAAGGTTGGCACGGAAATCCCGCAAGCAGAATATCATGATCGGGAATATCTGAAGGATCGATGCCGTTAATATCGCCAAAAGGTTTTTCTCCAAAGTTTGCTTCATACATTTGTCGGGCATATTTGTCCCATTCCGATGAGAATACATTGGTGCACCCGTATTTTTCAAAGCCTAGGCGTATTCCGCCAATGCCTGAAAATAAATCTATTGTTTTATACATAGCACATCTCTGCAGAATGAGCCGCCTGAAAACTTTCAGACGGCATTGTCCTTTTACTCCGGCTTAAACACGCCCGTATCCGTTTTAGGCTGCTGTTCGATAATTTCAACATTTGCCGCCGCTTTCTCCGCTTCGGCTTTTTCGGCTTCCAAGCGTTTTTTCTCGGTCAGGTATTGGTTGATTTGGTGTACCAATTCCTGCGTGCCTTGGTGGGTCAGTGCGCTGATTTGGAAGAGGCGCGGGGTTTCCATGTCGAATTGGAAGCGGTCATCGGGTTTCGGGTAGTCCCAGCCGATGGCTTCGAGGAAGGCGACGGTACGTGCTTGGGCTTCTTCTTCGTCGAGCATATCGAGTTTGTTCAGCACCAGCCAACGCGGTTTGCCGTAGAGTTCTTCGTCGTATTTGCGCAATTCGTTGATGATGGCGAGGGCTTCTTCGGCGGGGTTGACGGTTTCGTCGAACGGGGCCAAATCGACAACGTGCAACAATAATCCTGTGCGCGACAGGTGTTTGAGGAAGCGGTGTCCCAAGCCTGCGCCTTCTGCCGCGCCTTCAATCAGGCCGGGGATGTCGGCCATCACGAAACTGTGGTTTTCGTCGATGCGTACCACGCCCAAGTTCGGATGCAGGGTGGTGAAGGGGTAGTTGGCGATTTTGGGGCGTGCGGCGGATACGGCGGTAATCAGGG
>NZ_JAGTUI010000079.1:0-3555 GCF_018224585.1 Neisseria sp. Marseille-Q1983 | reverse complement strand
CCGGGCTGCATTACAACCTGATGCGGTATTACGAGCCTGAGGCCGGGCGGTTTGTGAATCAGGATCCGATTGGGTTGGCAGGAGGGGAGCATTTGTATGGGTTTGCACCTAATGCTCTAGCCTGGGTCGATCCATTAGGTTTATATGGTTATTACGAACTCTATAAAAATGGTAAATTAGTTTATCGTGGGATTACGGAACGTAAAGTTTTCGAACGAATAATAGAACATGCCGCTGACTGCAAAGATTTTGATGATGCCCGATACATTGAAGGTCTAAAAAACTATCGAGCTGCGCGAAATATGGAAGGTTCGGGTTTGTTGTATGACTGGAAAGATGGAAATAGAGATATGCTGAACAAAAAGCGCAGGATAGTTGAAGGCTACTATCATAGTTATCACGAAGATAAATTTGTCAATAATAAAGACAAGGATGGAAGAACGTTGTTAACAAAAAAACAAATAAGCGACAGAATGAAAAATGCAACTTTACTAACCCAATCTGAAAAAAACAGGGTTAAAAAGAAACTCGGGAAATGTCCCAAGCAGAACTGTAAATAATCGAGAGGCAATACTATGAAATATATCAGCAGAGAATTAGGAAAACCCAAGCAATTCCAGAAGTTATTAGACTATCTGACCGCATTTTTAAATGATGAAAATACAGACTCTACGCCATTGGATACAGCTGATACAATGTCTAAAATAGCCTGCTATCATCGCATGCCATCTGAATTTACAGAGAATGTAGACTGCTTAAAATTGGTGATTAATTTTAGTAACAAGTATGCAGATGATGAAAAAATTTTATGGCATTGTTTGCGTGCATTAGGCGAATTTGGTTTTTTATCCACTCAAGAAAAGTGTAAACTTTTATGTTTTAATTATTTGAGTAAATTTAGGAATCATGAGAGCAAAAAAATTCGGCGACGTGTAGCCCTAGATTTAATAGGATCTTATCGTGAATTATTAAAAAAAGAGCCTGATTGGTTTGATTATGCAGTATCTCTTTTAGATCTACCTCCTGCTAATGAGTCATTTTGGGAATTTTCTATTATGCTCAATAATGAAATTAATTCGTTCGATAAAGAACAAATTTCTTTCATTATCGGAAAATATGAAAAATTTTTACAAAAAACAAAAAATGATTTTTACAAAAAAACCTACACTCAGCTTGTAAAACTATTAAAAAAACACATTTCAGGGGAAACTGTATTAAAGCCACAAGATTTATTGAAAGATGCTTAGTTAAAGTAGCAAGCCGTAGCCCGCATAAAACCCTCAGTCCCGATGTAGGGTGTGTGCGGAACGCACGCACGCGGTTTTCGCTTTTCAGACGACCTCACTATCTTCTTTGAGGTCGTCTGAAACATTTGTTCTTTAACAACCTGATCTACCGCCAGCTGCCCAATGGCGAAAACCAATATTACCAATACGATTTAGAAAACCAACTCGTCCGCGCCGAAATCAAAAAGCCCGCCGGCAATACCGAGATTTGGGAATATGCCTATGACCCGTTCGGGCGAAGACTGAGTAAGGAAAGAAAAGACAAACTCGCCCGGACGAGCACCGACCCCAAACGCACCCACTTCGTCTGGGACGGAACACGATTACTTCAGGAGTACACCTACAAAGGCAGCTACACCTATCTCTACACCGACCAAGACAGCTACGAACCCTTAGCCCAAGTCTTCCATAACAACCGAGACGAAGCACAATACCTTGCCTATTTCCACAACGACCAAATCGGCATCCCGCGCGAGATGACCGACATCCACGGCAATCTCTTATGGTACGGCGAATACACCGCCTGGGGTCGTCTGAAAAAGGACGGGCGCGTCTATCAGCACGCGCATCAGCCGTTCAGATTGCAAAACCAGTATTATGATGAAGAGACCGGGCTGCATTACAACCTGATGCGTTATTACGAGGCGGAGACAGGGCGTTTCATTAACCAAGATCCGATTGGGTTGTTGGGTGGTAGTAACCTTTATCGGTTTGCACCTAATGCACAAGGATGGACTGATCCCTCTGGTTTTATAGCTATGGCATTAGTTTTCTTACCAGAAATAGGTGCTGCTTTAACTGCTTTAGGGCAAGCTGCACTGACAGCAATTGGCATTGGAGCAGTTTTAAGTCTAAGTGGTGATACTTCAAAACAAAAAAGTCAGGCTAAAGCAGGGGCAAGGGCAGCGGTAAAGGTAGGCGCTTGTCATGGAAACTGTAAAAGTTCAAAAAAGCCTCAACACGGATATAAAATTTACGATAAAAGAACGGGACAAATAATGGAATATGGTATCAGCGGAGCAACTAGAACAAAGGCAGATTACTTTAAAACAGAAAATAATTCGCCGAGGATTCGAAGTAAATTGAGGGTTAAGTATGGTGGCGATCCTAATTATGCAGGTTCGGTAATGATTGATGGACTGCCAAATAGAGAAGCAGCTTTAGCGTGGGAAGAGGCACAGGTACGATTACATAAACTAAAATATGGCTCCCAGCCTCCAAGGCAAAAACGACCTATAGTTGATTAGGAGAAATTTATGATTAAAGTTATAGACTTACGAAGTGAATATAGTACAAATCCAATATTTGTGAATTTTAATAGACAAGCCCACGCCATTCCAACGCTATATGCTAAATCTCTGCCTAAATTTGAATCAAAACAGATTAGTACCTGTTTGATTATTTTGTATCCTCATGATGATTTCCCAGAAAAACCGAATATAAAAGGATTTGCAGATTTCTATCTGTATTTTAATTTTGATAAATATTTTGTGTCTTCTGATGCTGAGAAAAAAATGATGCAATTAGAAGCAGTCCATCAAGGAATGTTGGGAATTGCAGTTGAACAGGGGTGGAATACAGAACCATTTGAAATAGCATATCAAGCCTGCTTAGATGCTAATCTCATCTTAAGTACTCAAATTAAAAAACGCAAAATGAGTCCGAATAGAAAACAGTATTTGTCCATATTTGCACATTGTGATCTCTATCATTTTAAAATTAATTGGGTAGTATCTGATAAAAAAGGGGCAATCCTTCACGAGGGATCTCTATTTTCAGAAGAACCTTCTTTCTTGGCCATGGGCTATCGGTTGAATTTTCATTGGATAGACGACGAACATTTTATTGTTCAGTCCGATTACAAAGGGCTGATTTCAGATACTTGGGAAGTTGATATTTTAAATAGGGTTGTTCTAACAACTCATAGGCAGTAGCCCGTATAACGCTTTCAATTTCGGCGTAGCGTGCAGAGGAAAGCACGAACGCGGTTCCTGCTTTTCAGACGATCTCAATAGGTTGTCTAAAATATTTGCTCTTTAACAACTTCGTTACTAGTCAACATAGAGGTCGTCTGAAAAGCAACTTTCAGACGACTTTTGTTGTAGCGCGCTCAACCGCCGCTACGCCTACGACAAAGCCGGCAACCTGATTCAAAGCGCCGACCAAAGAAGCGGTGTCCTTCATTACGTTTACGACAAAATCGGACGGATTCGAGAAGCCCGCAACAGCCAAACCGGCCGCAGCGAAACCTTCGCCTTCGACCCCGCCC
>NZ_JAGTUI010000078.1:0-3598 GCF_018224585.1 Neisseria sp. Marseille-Q1983 | reverse complement strand
TGTACTGTCTGCGGCTTCGTCGCCTTGTCCTGATTTTTGTTAATCCACTATAAATTATTGCCAACCTGTTTAAATAAGGAGTCCGAACCATGAAGAAATTGATGTTTGCCGCGCTGGTGTCCTGTTTTTCGGTTTCTGCGTTTGCGGCGTGTGCCGACAGCCGGCAGCAGTGTGTAATCTATAAAAACGGCAATGTGGCGGCAGAGGGCGGCTGTACGGTCAGCAAGTGCCAAAGTGCCGATGCGCAAGTGTTGAAATGGAAGATGAAAAACGGCAAAGGCGTAACCGTTGAAATCGGCAAAGACGGCAAGGTTTCGGTGAACAAAAAACCGGGTGCGAAGGCTGCTAACAGCAATGCGGCAGGTATGGGTTTGACGTGTTATGCCGCCGATGCGGACAAGCGCGAGCAGTTCTGTTCGACCAATTATTGAACAGGTGCAAATGCCCGATGCCGTCTGAACGGAGTTTCAGACGGCATTTTGTTTGTAAAAAATAGTTGTAAAAAACGGCAATTCTTTGACAAGCCTTAACTGTTCCCCTAATATCTTCGCGCCTGCGCCCCTTCGGGCGGACATAAAGAAAAACATTTTAGGAGGTCAAACGATATGGAATGGGCGTTTAACAGTTATTACACCCTGATTGCCGCCACTTTGGTTTTGTTGGTCGGAAAAGTTTTAGTCAATAAAATTAAGTTCTTGCGTGATTTTAATATTCCCGAACCCGTGGCGGGCGGGCTGATTGCCGCGATTATCCTGTTTGCGCTGCACGAAGCCTACGGCGTCAGCTTTAAATTTGAAAAACCGCTGCAAGATGCGTTCATGCTCATCTTCTTTACATCCATTGGCTTGAGTGCCGACTTCTCCCGTTTGAAAGCGGGCGGTTTGCCGCTGGTGGTTTTTACCGCGATTGTGGGCGGATTTATCTTGGTGCAAAACTTTGTCGGGGTCGGACTGGCTACGGCTTTGGGTTTGGATCCGCTCATCGGTCTGATTACCGGTTCGGTGTCGCTGACGGGCGGACACGGTACGTCAGGTGCGTGGGGACCTAATTTTGAAACGCAATACGGCTTGGTCGGCGCAACCGGTTTGGGTATTGCTTCGGCTACTTTCGGGCTGGTATTCGGCGGTCTGATCGGCGGGCCGGTTGCGCGCCGCCTGATCAACAAAATGGGGCGCAAACCGGTTGAAAACACAAAACAGGATCAGGACGACAACGCGGACGACGTGTTCGAACAGGCAAAACGCACCCGCCTGATTACGGCGGAATCTGCCGTTGAAACGCTTGCCATGTTTGCCGCGTGTCTGGCATTTGCCGAGATTATGGACGGCTTCGACAAAGAATACCTGTTCGACCTGCCCAAATTCGTGTGGTGTCTGTTTGGCGGCGTGGTCATCCGCAACATCCTCACTGCCGCATTCAAAGTCAATATGTTCGACCGCGCCATCGATGTGTTCGGCAATGCTTCGCTTTCGCTTTTCTTGGCAATGGCGTTGCTGAATTTGAAACTGTGGGAGCTGACCGGTTTGGCGGGGCCTGTAACCGTCATCCTTGCCGTACAAACCGTGGTGATGGTTTTGTACGCGACTTTTGTTACCTATGTCTTTATGGGGCGCGACTATGATGCCGCAGTATTGGCTGCCGGCCATTGCGGTTTCGGCTTGGGCGCAACGCCGACGGCGGTGGCAAATATGCAGTCCATCACGCATACTTTCGGCGCATCGCATAAGGCGTTTTTGATTGTGCCTATGGTCGGCGCGTTCTTCGTCGATTTGATTAATGCGGCGATTCTCACCGGCTTTGTGAATTTCTTTAAAGGCTGATTTTCCGCCTTTCCGACAAAGCACCTGCAAGGTTTACCGCCTGCAGGTGCTTTTGCTATGATAGCCGCCATCGGTCTGCACCGTTTGGAAGGAACATCATGTATCGGAAACTCATTGCGCTGCCGTTTGCCCTGCTGCTTGCCGCGTGCGGCAGGGAAGAACCGCCCAAGGCATTGGAATGCGCCAACCCCGCCGTGTTGCAGGACATACGCGGCAGTATTCAGGAAACGCTCACGCAGGAAGCGCGTTCTTTCGCGCGCGAAGACGGCAGGCAGTTTGTCGATGCCGACAAAATTATCGCCGCCGCCTACGGTTTGGCGTTTTCTTTGGAACACGCTTCGGAAACGCAGGAAGGCGGGCGCACGTTCTGTATTGCCGATTTGAACATTACCGTGCCGTCTGAAACGCTTGCCGATGCCGAGGCAAACAGCCCCCTGTTGTACGGGGAAACCGCTTTGTCGGATATTGTGCGGCAGAAGACGGGCGGCAATGTCGAATTTAAAGACGGCGTATTGACGGCAGCCGTCCGCTTCCTGCCCGCCAAAGACGGTCAGACGGCATTTGTCGACAACACGGTCGGTATGGCGGCGCAAACGCTGTCTGCCGCGCTGCTGCCTTACGGCGTGAAGAGCATCGTGATGATAGACGGCAAGGCGGTGAAAAAAGAAGACGCGGTCAGGATTTTGAGCGGAAAAGCCCCCGAACCGCCGTCCAAACCCACGCCCGAAGACATTTTGGAACACAATGCCGCAGGCGGCGATGCGGGCGTACCCCAAGCCGCAGAAGGCGCGCCCGAACCGGAAATCCTGCATCCCGACGACGGCGAGCGTGCCGATACCGTTACCGTATCACGGGGCGAAGTGGAAGAGGCGCGCGTACAAAATCAACGTGCGGAATCCGAAATTACCAAACTTTGGGGAGGACTCGATACTGATGTGCAAAAAGAGTTGGTCGGCGAACAACGCAAGTGGGCGCAGGAAAAAATCAGCAACTGCCGACAAGCCGCCGCGCAGGCAGACGGGAAAGAATACGCCGAATATCTCAAATTGCAGTGCGACACGCGGATGACGCGCGAACGGATACAGTATCTTCGCGGCTATTCCATCGATTAGGGGCAAACCGATGAATACCGTCCCCAAAAGCAGGATTCCCGTCAAACCGCTGCCCGAAAAAACCACAGCCGAAGCCAAAGTCGAAAAATGGCGGCAGCTCGGTGCGGAACACGGTTTGTCGGGCGAATGGGCAGTTGCCGCCAGATTGGGCGAGAACGGTTTTACCGAAGAACAGATGGAAAATATCGCCAACCTGTTCGGCAGATAAAGGGAAAATTGACGGAAATGCCGTCTGAAACCCTGTTATCGGTTTCAGACGGCATTTTGACCAATACGGTACGCAGGCGCAAAACAGCCGGCTTTTTATGTGTTTCCTATGCTGATGTTTCAACACACAAGACGGCACATAAAGCGTTGCCCTATGTGTTGTCCTGATTTTTGTTAATCCACTATAAAGTCTGATCCTGCCGCCCCGAAGGACAGATGTCCGAGTGGCGGGATTTCAACCGAAAAGGAAATACGATAAAATCGGCAATTTGCCGTAAAGTTAAAAAGTTCCATCTATATCTTTTTCTTTTAAACATCTCCGAGCCCACGAGACCCCTCTACATCTCGTATGCCGCCTTTTGCTTGAAAAAAAAAAAAAAAAATAAAATACTCATAGATAATAATTTAATACGACTAACCATATATAATAATACATAAGTCTAAAGGTTTTATAGTATA
>NZ_JAGTUI010000077.1:0-3941 GCF_018224585.1 Neisseria sp. Marseille-Q1983 | reverse complement strand
CTAGATTCCCGCTTTCGCGGGAATGACGCGGAAAGGTTGCTTTTCGTCATTCCCGCATTTGTTAATCCACTATATTTCCGCCGTTTTTACATTTCCGACAAAACCTGTCAACAAAAAACAACACTTCGCAAATAAAAACGATAATCAGCTTTGCAAAAATCCCCCCCCTGTTAATATAAATAAAAATAATTATTAATTATTTTTCTTATCCTGCCAAATCTTAACGGTTTGGATTTACTTCCCTTCATACACTCAAGAGGACGATTGAATGAATACCCCATTGTTCCGTCTCAGCCTGCTCTCGCTCACACTGGCGGCAGGTTTTGCCCACGCGGCAGGCAACGCCAATGTCGCATTGGATACCATTACCGTAAAAGGCGACCGCCAAGGCAGCAAAATCCGTACCAACATCGTTACGCTTCAACAAAAAGACGAAAGCACCGCAACCGATATGCGCGAACTCTTAAAAGAAGAGCCCTCCATCGATTTCGGCGGCGGCAACGGCACGTCCCAACATATGACCTTGCGCGGTATGGGTCAGAACTCTGTCGACATCAAGGTGGACAACGCCTATTCCGACAGCCAAATCCTTTACCACCAAGGCAGATTTATTGTCGATCCCGCTTTGGTTAAAGTCGTTTCCGTACAAAAAGGCGCGGGTTCCGCCTCTGCCGGTATCGGCGCGACCAACGGCGCGATTATCGCCAAAACCGTCGATGCCCAAGACCTGCTCAAAGGCTTGGATAAAAACTGGGGCGTGCGCCTCAACAGCGGCTTTGCCAGCAACGAAGGCGTAAGCTACGGCGCAAGCGTATTCGGAAAAGAGGGCAACTTCGACGGCTTGTTCTCTTACAGCCGCAACGATGAAAAAGATTACGAAGCAGGTAAAGGCTACAAAAGTCCAAACGGCGGCAAAACCGTACCTTACAGCGCACTGGACAAACGCAGCTACCTCGCCAAAATCGGAACAAGCTTCGGCGACGGCGACCACCGCATCGTGTTGAGCCATATGAAAGACCAACACCGAGGCATCCGCACTGTGCGTGAAGAATTTACAATCTTCGATCCCGATCCTACAAAAGACAGGCAGAAACCCTCATACCGCGAAACCACCCAATCCAACACCAATTTGGAGTACACGGGCAAAAACCTGGGCTTTGTCGAAAAACTGGATGCCAACGCCTATGTGTTGGAAAAAGAACGCTATTCCGCCGATGACAGCGGCAGCGGTTACGCAGGCAATGTAAAAGGCCCTAACCATACCCAAATCACCACTCGGGGTATGAACTTCAACTTCGACAGCCGCCTTGCCGAACAAACCCTGCTGAAATACGGTATCAACTACCGCCATCAGGAAATCAAACCGCAAGCGTTTTTGAACGGCGAATTTGCAATAAAAGATGAAGCTAGTGCATCCGCGACAGAAAAGCAAAAAAACCGTGACAATGAAAAAATTGTTCACGCCTACAAACTGACCAACCCAACCAAAACCGATACCGGCGCGTATATCGAAGCCATTCACGAAATTAACGGCTTTACCCTGACCGGCGGGCTGCGTTACGACCGCTTCAAGGTAAAAACCCACGACGGCAAAACCGTTTCAAGCAGCAGCCTTAACCCGAGTTTCGGCGTGATTTGGCAGCCGCACGAATACTGGAGCTTCAGCGCAAGCCACAACTACGCCAGCCGCAGCCCGCGCCTGTATGACGCGCTGCAAACCCACGGCAAACGCGGCATCATCTCGATTGCCGACGGCACGAAGGCCGAGCGCGCGCGAAATACCGAAATCGGCTTCAACTACAACGACGGCACGTTTGCCGCAAACGGCAGCTACTTCTGGCAGACCATCAAAGACGCGCTTGCCAATCCGCAAAACCGCCACGACTCTGTCGCCGTCCGTGAAGCCGTCAATGCCGGTTACATCAAAAACCACGGTTACGAATTGGGCGCGTCCTACCGCACCGGCGGTCTGACTGCCAAAGTCGGCGTCAGCCACAGCAAACCGCGCTTTTACGATACCCATCCTAAAAAACTGTTGAGCGCGAACCCTGAATTTGGCGCACAAACCGGCCGCACTTGGACAGCCTCCCTTGCCTACCGCTTCCAAAATCCGAATCTGGAAATCGGTTGGCGCGGCCGTTATGTTCAAAAAGCTACGGGTTCGATATTGGCAGCAGGTCAAAAAAACCGCGACAAACAATTGGAAAACGTTGTACGCAAAGGTTTCGGTGTGAACGATGTCTTCGCCAACTGGAAACCGCTGGGCAAAGACACGCTTAACGTCAACTTTGCCGTCAACAACGTGTTCAACAAGTTCTACTATCCGCACAGCCAACGCTGGAACAATACCCTGCCGGGCGTGGGACGTGATGTACGCTTGGGCGTGAACTACAAGTTCTAAAACGCACATCCCGAAAAAATGCCGTCTGAAAGCCTTTCAGGCGGCATCTGTTCTGATAATTTGATATAGGTTATCATTTATCCTTTCTAAAGCCGTTCCGGTTTGTCCGACCGGCGGCTTTGCCCCAATATCCCCATTTTGGAGACACCCTATGTTGCGTTTGACCGCATTAACCCTCTGCACCGTCCTCGCCTTGGGCGCGTGTTCGCCGCAAAATTCCGACTCTGCCCCACAAGCCAAAGAACAGGCGGTTTCCGCCGCACAAACCGAAGGCGCGTCCGTTACCGTCAAAACCGCGCGCGGCGATGTTCAAATACCGCAAAACCCCGAACGTATCGCCGTTTACGATTTGGGTATGCTCGACACCTTGAGCAAACTGGGCGTGAAAACCGGTTTGTCCGTCGATAAAAACCGCCTGCCGTATTTAGAGGAATATTTCAAAACAACAAAACCTGCCGGTACGCTGTTCGAGCCGGATTACGAAACGCTCAACGCTTACAAACCGCAGCTCATCATCATCGGCAGCCGCGCCGCCAAGGCGTTTGACAAATTGAACGAAATCGCGCCGACCATCGAAATGACCGCCGATACCGCCAACCTCAAAGAAAGTGCCAAAGAGCGTATCGACGCGCTGGCGCAAATCTTCGGCAAACAGGCGGAAGCCGACAAGCTGAAGGCGGAAATCGACGCGTCTTTTGAAGCAGCGAAAACTGCCGCGCAAGGCAAAGGCAAAGGTTTGGTGATTTTGGTCAACGGCGGCAAGATGTCCGCCTTCGGCCCGTCTTCACGACTGGGCGGCTGGCTGCACAAAGACATCGGCGTTCCCGCTGTCGATGAATCGATTAAAGAAGGCAGCCACGGTCAGCCTATCAGCTTTGAATACCTGAAAGAGAAAAATCCCGACTGGCTGTTTGTCCTTGACCGCGGCGCGGCCATCGGCGAAGAGGGTCAGGCGGCGAAAGACGTGTTAAATAATCCGCTGGTTGCCGAAACAACCGCATGGAAAAAAGGACAGGTCGTTTACCTCGTTCCTGAAACTTATTTGGCAGCCGGCGGCGCGCAAGAGCTGCTGAACGCGAGCAAACAGGTTGCGGATGCTTTTAACGCCGCGAAATAATGAAACGGCGGCATTCGATGCCGTCTGAAACACGGATGCAAACCGCTTCCCGTGTTTCAGACGGCATTGCCCGATACGGAGGCTTCAAACAAGGCTTTCCGCTCCGACGGTTCGGACTGCCTTGTTTGAATCTTCTACGCCTTAACGCTTTTCCCTTCTGTTTATGACTGCCAAACCTTTTTCCCTCAACCTGACCAACCTCCTGCTGCTGGCGGTGTTGTTTGCCGTCAGCCTGTCGGTGGGCGTTGCCGATTTCCGCTGGTCGGATGTGTTTTCGCTGTCGGACAGCCAGCAGGTTATGTTCATCAGCCGCCTGCCGCGCACGTTTGCGATTGTGCTGACGGGCGCGTCTATGGCGGTGGCGGGGATGATTATGCAGATTTTGATGCGCAACCGTTTTGTCGAGCCTTCTATGGCGGGCGC
>NZ_JAGTUI010000076.1:0-4209 GCF_018224585.1 Neisseria sp. Marseille-Q1983 | reverse complement strand
GTGACGGGCAGGTACAGCATGTCGTACTGCGCATCGCGCCAGTCGGTTTCGGGCAGGCCGTTTCGGGCGTTCTCTTCCTTAGTCGGTACTTTCCATTGGTGCCGGGCGATGATTTGGCCGTTTCCGTTGTAGTCGAAGCAGGTGATGCTGTGGCGGTTGGCGGCGCGGACGAGGTTGCCGTCCGGGTCGTATTGGTAAGCGGCCTCCTGAACTCTGTCGCCGCCGTCGCGGGCGAGGGTATGGATTAAGCGTCCCAATACATCGCGTTTGAACTCGGTAATCCGCAGCGGGGTTTGGCTGTCGAGGTCGTCTGAAAGCGGGGCGGCGTCTTTTTTGGGGACGGGCTGTCCGCCCGGCTGCGCCATCAGTTTGGCGGCGAGGGAAACATCGTTGCCGAACTCGCGCTGCTCGACCAGTTCGTTGCCGGCGTTGTAGCGGTAGCCGGTCAGCTTATGGTCGAAGCCGCTTTCGGCAATCAGGCGGTCGAGGACGTCGTAGGCAAAGCGGTAGCGCGCACCGTTTTCATTGGTGAGGCCGATTAGGCGGCGGGCTTTGTCGTAGTGGTAGCCGAAGGTATGGCCCAGCGCATCGGTGCGCCGGGTCGGCAGACCGTCCTGGCCGTATTCGTAGGAAGTGGTATGGCCTTCGCCGTCGGTATGGGTTTTCAGACGACCTCGAAAAAGGATTGAGGTCGTCTGAAAAGCAAAAACCGCGTGCGTGCGTACCGCACACACTCTACGTCGGGATTGGAGGTTTCATGGGGGGCTGCTTGCTTCTTAGGCTGTTAATTCTTGATCCAACCTATGGTTACTAAATTTTTTATTTATTACGTTACATATTTTCATTAAATACTTTGTGTAAATTTTCCAAAATCTCAGCATCTGAAATGCCTATTAATCTTAATAACTCAATTGCCCATGTAAAATATTCATCAATTTCTGCTTGTGGTTCAGTCTGAAATAGTTGGTGTATAAAACGAATAATAGGCATTTTTTTAGGATTATATGTTGCATCCTGATTATCAAGAAAATTCCATATCATACTTCTTATTTTTGACATTTCTTCTAGTGTAATTTCATGTTTATACCAGTATTTTTCAGCTAAATCTAAAGAATTCAAAAAATCATTTGGTATCTTGTGCTTTAATTTAGGAATAAATAAAAAACAAAATTTGATATATTTTTTATAATTATATAATAAAGAATTATGCTTTTCTGCATAATCAATAATATTCCAGAATTTATCATAAAAATTTGAATTTTTCATATTTTCACCGATAAGGATTCTATAAATTAATCTTAAAAGCAGCCAATAAAGGTTCACATGAAGGACATGGGATGCGTATATGCCCATGTTTTGCGCCTCCAACACGTGCAATTTCTATTTTTGCTCCATCTAATTTATGACCTTTCTTTAAAGCCTTATTGATAGCAGCTACTTCCGCACAATGTCCATGCCAATCCGCTCTTTGACTTTTGGGGATATTGTCTAATACCTTTTTTAAACTCGGGTGTAATTTACCAACCCTTCCACTAATACCTATAAATCGTTTATTACCGACTCTTAAAATAGCAACAGCTCCACTATCTTTACCTAGTGTATTTTTAGCAAAATTAGCTAATGCAACTATTGGACTATTTCTTATAAGTCCTAAAGTATCTATCCATATTTGCGTGTTTTTAGCAAATTGATACAGATTTTCTCCACCGTTTAACCCAATCGGATCTTGATTCACAAACCGACCCGCATCAGGTTCGTAATACCTGAAGAAGTTGTAATGCAGCCCCGTCTCAAGGTCGCAATACTGGTTCTGCAATCGGAAGGGTTGGTGCGCCGTTCCCGTTACGTTCGTTTCGCTCCTCAGTTTGCCCCAACCGTAATAATCCCCGAACCAAACCAGATTGCCGTCCTTATCGGTCATCTCTCTCGGGATGCCGATTTGGTCGCAGTGGAAGTAGCGGGTTTGTTGGCGGGTTTCGCCGTCTTCGTTTGTCCAATTTCGGACCTGCGCCAAAGGCTCGTAGGAGTCTTGGTCGGTGTAGAGATAGGTATACCTGCCGTCCGGGTAGACTTCCTGCAAGAGGCGGCTGCCGTCCCAGACGAAGCGGGTTTCGTCTTCTAGGCTGCCGTCTGTTTTCAGACGGCCTTTGCCTATCCTTCTGCCCAAGGTGTCGTAGCTGTACGTCCAAGTCTCTTTCGTGCCGTCTTTTTTGAAGATTTCGGCTTTAACCAGTTGGTCATGCAGATCGTAGAAATAGTTCTGCACTTCGCCGTCGGCCAGCTCGCGGTGGATCAGGTTGCCGTTGGCGTCTTCCACCGCCACCAGCGGGAAGAGGGTGGAATCCTCGTCCGAACCGTCTTCCGCCACCGCCAAAGGCGCAAAGCGCAGCGCTATCGAACCGTCCAGCGACGCAATGACATAATGGCCGTCTTATGCTTTGTTATACATAATCTCCTATTTTTTTTCTCAAAAATAAAAATATTTTTACCCAAAAGGGTGTTGTTAATCCCCAAATTCCTCCGAATATCAATCCTTCAAGGAGCATAAAATTCTCTCTTTTAATTTGTATAGTTAATCCCAGTAACATCCCGATTATCATCTGAATAATAGATAGGTATTTAATATTTTTTCTTTCCAATTCTAAATGGAATAATATCACTAAGAAAAAAGAGATTATTGGAAGTATAACTAATTTAACTGTTACATTATCCCCATAATAAGCCATCCATAACCAAATGAAAAACCAAGAAATTAATATGCTTATCCAATATTTTTGAATAAATTCCTTAAATTTATTAGGCATAAAAAATCCTTTTAACCACACGGGGAATCGCTAAATACACTTTTTTTCTCTCCTCCCAAAATTGCTTTAGCTATTTGGCTAGTAGCAGCAACGGCTGCTCCAATCGCAGCATATTTTTTGATATTAGATAAATTATGAGTGGCTGCTTTTGTAGCCTTGCCTAGTTGTTTTCCTACTTTATGGCGGGCATTTTTGGCTCCTTGTTTTCCAAATAGTTTGGTATATTTTTTACCTAACTCCTTAGCCACAGATTTATTTTTTGCGAAACCAACAAGATTTGTTGAGCCTTTCCATGCACATTTGCCAACGGTAGCAGCACCTGGAATAGCAGGAATAATCCCACCTATGGCTGCACTTACAGCTACTGAATTCCAATTAATACAATCCAATGGTTTATCTGATAAATAATTTTCAGCAACTTGGAAAACAATATCAACAGCCCCCCCCATTAAAGCTCCCACTGTCATTACAACAAGTTCTAGGCTGCCGTCTGTTTTCAGACGGCCTTTGCCTATCCTTCTGCCCAAGGCATCGTAGGTGTAGGCCCAAGTTTCTTTGCTGCCGTCTTTTTTGAAGATTTCGGCTTTAACCAGTTGGTCATGCAGAGGGGTATTGGATTCGACCCAACCTACGCTTGCTAAATTTATTTTTAATTTAATTAATAAAAGTTAGGATTTTCACAAATTAAACTAATTGAATCAACTCCAACAATTGAAGATTTATTAGACCAAGCGTCAAATATATAGTCAATTTCTCCTGTAATAATCCATTGTGTTCCTAAAGATTCACATAGTTTCAATAGCTCATATATATGACACTCCCAACTATTGGTTGAATATTTTAAATTAAATATATTCTCATGATTGAAATATATCTCAATGTTTTTTTTGTGAAATAATTTCTTTATTCTATTAATGATTGTAACACTTCCCTTGTCAGATTTTGCAGCCAAGAAAAACGTTACTTTAATGTTTGTAATCATAAATGAGTTATCCTTCCTAATAGTGAAACATTTGCATGTGAACCGTCTCCAGTCAACCATCCAATACTACTCTGACCCGTTTTAGACAATTGGACATCCCATTCAAATGCTTCACCTGCTGTCCTTGAAGGACCTTTAACCCATGTATTACCAAATTTATCAAGATAACCACCGTTTTTCCTGGGTAATGGAGTGCTAGGCTTCCATAATTTAGGAGGTACATATCGTATTTTTCCTTTCGTTGGTAATCCGGCTGCTTTTATTTGTCCTTTTTTCTTAGGCTTTCCTGAATGACATTTCATTAAACCCAACGGATCAACCCAGTCTTGAACATTCGGCGCAAACCGATAAAAGTTAAATCCACCTTCCAACCCAATCGGGTCCTGATTCACAAACCGCCCCGCATCAGGCTCATAGTACCTG
>NZ_JAGTUI010000075.1:0-4314 GCF_018224585.1 Neisseria sp. Marseille-Q1983 | reverse complement strand
AAAATCTACCGCCACACCGTCAGTTATGCCACGTCTCCGCGTGAAGACAATATGATTCCGTGTTTGGCGCATCAGGGTTGATGCGGGGGGATTTCAGGCAGCCTATACGGGCTGCCCCGTGTTGCCGCCGCCGGTCTGCACGCCTTTGTGGACGTGGTGCATCAGGCTGACACCATTCGCCGTCATGTCGCCGTCGGAAGAAATCCCGCCGCCACCCGAGAATTGCGCCGTGGTTTGGGTGTTCGCCTGAAAGGTTTGCGAGGTGCTGCTCACGCCGCCTTGCGCTTTCAGACTGATATTGGTCGCCTCCATCTCAATATCGCCGGGCGAAAACAGTTTGATGCCGCCTTTGGAAAACATGATGTATTGATTGGGCGTGCCGTTCAGGAAGCCGCCGAAATACAGGCCGTCCGAATAATCGAAACGCCGCCTGCTTTGCGGAGCGGACGGCGCTTTGTTTTGCTTGACGCTGGAAATATCACGGCTGCAAAAGCCGCACATGCCAATATCGCCCGGTTCTGGGTCGATAATCACGGCGTTGCCGCCGCCTTGCAGACGGAAATACGGCACATTGTAGATGATGCCGTGCGGCGTAACCGTGCCGTCGCCGCTGATTTGGGCAACCAACGGCTGCACATCCACCAGCCCGACAGGGGCAAGCCCGCCCGATTTGGTTTTGACCACGCGCACCAGCGTGACGGTTTGGATGCGCGAGATGATGCCCGACACGATTGCGCCGATTTCGCCCGCGCCGCCCTGTGTGTGTTCGGGGCGGTATTGCGCCCAGTTATTTTGTTGCGACTTTGGCATTTGTATCCTCCACATTGGCGGCTTTGATGTCGGCCAGCCATTTGCCGCCCGGCACTTGGCTTTCTAAATCCAGCGACAGCCCGAATACGCGCCATCTGCCGTTGCATTGCTCAATCAGGCTGCCTGCAACCTCAATCAGTCCGCCGAAGCGCAGGGCTTTGTCGTACAGGCATTGCAGCTTAACACCCTGCAAATCGGGTATTGGATAGCCGATTAGGCCGGTGGACGGGCTGACGATGGGGACGTCAATCATGCGCGGCTGCCCCTTGGGCGCGATGGCGACGGTTTCGTTGTCGATGTACACGTCTATATTCGCATTGGCGGCAATCTGCTGTATTTTGCCCAATTCGGTATTGTCCAAATACTGGTTGCTGATTTTGGCTTTTACACCGTTGTTTTCAAAGCGTCTGCCCATTCGTTTGCAAATGGCTTCAACCGCCTTTGCCACATCGGTTTCGCCTTCGTGGCTGACCGCTTCGGCGGGCTTGAGCTGCCATAAAACGGCGGTGTGGCTCTCGATGACCAGGCAAATATCCGGCGCGCCGCCCATATCGGGGTAGGCGAAGGTGATATTGCCGGTATAGACCACGCTCAAGCCGTCCTGTTCCCCTGCCTCCACCTGCACCAAGTTCATCATTGCCTGCTCGGTGTTCCACTTCACGCGCAAGAGCTTCATGATGCTGTCGAGCTTCAAGCCGTACACCTTGATGCGTGCAGACGGCATTACCGCGCCGTTGCCGTAGTTGATTTGGCAGGAGGTACGCAAACCTTCGACCACCAGCGTATCGTTGCCTTTCGCATCCCATACGTCTTTTTCCTGCCCTAACTTGATGCTGACACGCAGGATTTTCTCTTTAATGCTCATCGCGGTACACCAAAATAAAACGGCTGCCCAGTTCCTGCCATTGCGGGTCTAGGCTGCCTGCGGTATCGACAAAATACAGTTCGCCGCGAAAGCCGCGATAAGCCTCGCCCACCAGCGGCATGCCGTGCAGACATACCCGTTCGCGTATTAGCACGCGCCCGTCTGCCGACACGGAGGCATACAGCTTACCCAATCGCGGCAGCAGCGATACGGTTACGTCCTGACCGTCCAGCGTGGCGGAAACCTTTTGCACGGGGACGGGTTTTAGGGGGATTTGGTAAATCATTTCAAACCGAACCCCTTTCTGAATGTATCGGTTATTTTCCCAAACCCATCACTGCCTGAACCGTACAGCTTCGACAAGATGGATTCGTTGTTCTGCACCGGCTTGGGCTGCACATTGCCGCCGTCCTGTTGCGCCTGCGCGCCTTCGGATTTGGTCTTGGTGTATTTCACTTCCGCCTGCCGCACTTCGGCCAAATGGATATTGACCTTTAACAGCCGTGCGCCGTCCGATGCCTCGCGGGCGTAGTCGTAGCCCGTAATCGCCATATTCGGATACACCGCTTCGGGCGTAATAACCAAGAACAAATCCGTGCTGTTGGCCAGCGTATCCAGCAAGCCGAGAAACGCCCCGCGCTCAAACACGCCGCCGCTCCCCTTGCTCATCTGCACCGTTACCGTGAACGGTTCGCCAACCTTGTTATAGCTGGCGAACGAGCCGCGCTCCACCGGTGCATTGGACACTTTGGACGTGTTTTGGTGTTTGACCGAAGTGACGTTGTCCGACAACAGCAGCGGGATGCCGTTTTGTCCGAAAATGCCCCAGTAATTGCCGAAAATGGTGTTGATGAGTGCTGCACCGCCGAACTTAATCAGCGCGCCGCCAATGTTTCTTGGGAGATTTGGCACATTCGGAATGCCGATTGAGTTCCAAGCCATAACAAACCTTTCTGCAGAGGGAAACCTTGCAGCGCGGGGGAAATCCCCAATAAACAAAACCCCCTGCGAATGCAAGGGGGAATTGAATTTTACTGTCCTAATTTATACTCTTGAAGCTCTCTTAGCCGCCTAATATTCATCTCCATCGGGCAAATCACGTCCATAGGCATTGCACCAATCCGATTTCTAAATTGGCACATTTTGCTACGATAATCCAAATAAGCAACCTGACTGGCTTTTAACAGCCTAGCAGTCTCAGGAGAGTAAGGGTTGTTATCGTTGGCATAGAAGTTGTAGATATTCTCATAAGTATTATTCAAATCTTCACTTACTAAAGCATCAACACTTCTAGCACAGGCTGCAATTGCCCCATTATATGGGGCAGTAATTCTATCAATGCATTGGTCATACTGTGATTGATAATCTATGTTTGAGTCGGCATACGCTAAACCGACGGCTAACAATATTGCTGCTGATAACAACCTTTTCATATTCCCTCCAAATTAAACCATCGCCGGCATAATCTGCACCAGTCTGTTACGGGCTGCGGCAGAGGCATCTTCCATCGTTCCGTCTATGGTGTTGGCCGAAGACTGCACATGAATGCCGCCGTTGATGGCGAACTGCATATTGCTGTTGTTGGTAATCTGCTGCGCCTGCTGGCGGGCCACAGCGCCTTGCTGCATGGATTGTAAGCCACGCTGCGCATTGTCGGCAACGACTTGTCCACCTACGGGTCGGCTGTTCAGGTCAGACAACACTGCGGCGGCCTCATCCAGTCGCCTTCTCCTATTCACGCCTCGGTTGTCGCCTTGGCGGGCGGCAATTGCTTGGGAGAGAGCCGGGAGATTGCCACTGCGGGCAGCGGTTACCAACGACGGCAATTTATCCAAGCTGCCGTAGTTGTAAGCAACCGAAGTGATGGCAGCCTGTGTTTTGGCCGGCAGGCGGTCGAACTGCGCTTCGCCGATTTTCCTGCGCGCTCCGTTTCGGAATATTTGCACTCGGCGTGCCAAATCACGCTCCGCATCCTCACGGGTAACGGTATCACCCTGTCGCACTCTGCGGACGTTGCCGTTACGGTCGGTGATGGTGTCTGTTCCGTAGCCTAAGCGGTAAGCATTCACGTCCCAATAGGTACGGCTGGAGAAGCCTTCATGCTTCCTAATCATAGCCAGGGTTTCCGCCATCGCTGAGTTTGGCTGCCCGCCTGATTGACCGCCATTCAACCACGGCTGATAGTTGTAACCGGCCGGATGGATATTATCCCTGCCGGCTTGGAAGCCTCCTTGGAAAGCGGCATGTTCCTCGCGGGCAATCTGCCCCAGCAGGGCGTTCATTTTCGCACCGGTTTGGCCGTTTCGATTGTAGGTGTTGGATACCCCGAGCAGCCGCACATCCGCCCCCCTGGCACGCAATGCACGGATTTGGGCCCGGATGCCGCCGGTATCGTTCGGGTTGTTGCTCATACCGGACGACAGAATCATGGTTTGACCTTGCAGGTTGCCGGAATAGCCGTTGATGAAGCCCAATACCTGCTGTGGATTGGCGCCCACTTTGGTTGACCCTTTGCCGTTTACCGCGCTGCGGTAGCCGTGGGCGATACTGTCGCCGAAGTAAATCGTACCGCCCGGGGAAAACATCTGTTTGGCGACACGTTCTCCCGAGCCTAGGCTTCGTACCGCCGCCTGAGCCGA
>NZ_JAGTUI010000074.1:0-4552 GCF_018224585.1 Neisseria sp. Marseille-Q1983 | reverse complement strand
TTTTACGGGCGATTTTATTGACGGCCATGGCGGCTTGCTCCTGTTGGGGATGGGGCATTTGAAAAGCAGAACCCGTGTGTATGCGTACCGCACGCACCCTATGTCAGGATTGTAGGTTTCATATGGACTACGGCTTGCTACACTTGTAAAAGCATAATATTCGAAACTTAATTAAGTTTGGATAGTTTGAAAATTTTTTTAAGCTTATATATAAGTTTGTATAAAAGAAATATATTTATAAAAAAACTAATTGATCCGTAAGCAAAGTGTATTATTCTTCGATAAAAGATATTATCAATAGTAGGATTCAGATTTAGTCCTAAATGAGTAATAATATCTTCTTCAATAATTGACCATGGAAGTGTTATAGTAATATTAATTAATTCCAAAATCCAAGGGTTTATTATAAATAAAATTATATATATAAATAAATATAATAAAAAAATACTTATATATTTATAAATTTTCATAATATCACCTATGATTTTTAGACGTTTTTTTAATTGTTTTATCGAGATAGATAGATATTTAATATTTTTTCTTTCTAATTCCAAATGAAATAAAATAACTAGAAAGAAAGAGATAATCGGAAACACGACCAACTTAACTATCGTGTTATCTCCATAATAGGCCATCCATAACCAAAAACAAATCCATGAAATTAGAATACTTATCCAATACTTTTGAATAAATTCCTTAAAATTAATTAACATGGAAGTTCTTTGGCTATGCTGTTTACAGCATATTCTTGAGATATATTTGTTAATATAAAGTTAAATTCTTTTCTGTGCTTTTATATATATCTGTATAGAAATAAATTCTATTACCTTTTATCTCTTTCAGGTAAACCAAGTCTTCGATACCTCCAATATACTCAATTGATAAATCATCTAAATTTAATGTTGCAAGCCTAAATCCAACAACGCAAAATCGTCTAATGAAAACTGGAATATATATTTTTCTATTGAAATACAACAAAGGCCCTCCAAACCCCTGTTCTTTAATAATAACTTGACCGTTAATGGATAGACTTCCAACTAAGGGAGAACCTTGATTTACTTCCATCAAATCAAGGTAACTGACTTCCCATTTGTCAAACAAAAATTTTTCTTGAAAGTCCAAAGGAGTTTCATTCAAAGTTTTTAATTTAGACATTTTTATATTTTTCTTGTCAAAGAATTGAAATCTTCTTCTAATTCTACAAGGAGTTTACCAACTTCATTATTAAATGGCCAAGAATCAATTACTATCCGAGACAATAAAAATTCTTTTCCTTTTTTTTGTTGAAAAATACTTTCTGAATTTAGATAATTAATCATGTCATATAGTTCATTTTTTATAGAAATCAACTGCTGTTTATTTGTATAACTATATTCATCACAATTATTAATCATTTTATCAATTTCGACTAAAACTATATTAATCTTTTTTATAAATTGCCCCTGATTCATTGTCTTATTAACCTTTCTAAGTCATTAATATATTTTTGTGTTTGTCCACCAGGCAACCCCAAACCTTGAGGTGCAGCTTTACCTTTAATAATAGTTGTTCCTAATAGCCGTCGCGGCAGCAGCCGTGGAAATCGGGTTATTAAAGAACACAATTACTTAGGCCGTCTGAAAGGTTTTTTTCAGACGGCCTGATTAAGTCATTGGAACAAGAGACCGCGTGTGTGCCTTGGGGTACGCACCCTACATGCGGGCTACGGCTTGCTTACGGGGTGTTAGGTCTCAATCCAACTACACTTGCTGTTTATACGTAATCTCCTATTTTTTCTTTTAAGAATAGGAATACTTTTACCCATAAAGGGGTAGTTAAACCTAATATTCCTCCAAATATAGCACCTTGAAGAAGGGTAACTTTACTTCTGCCAATTTGTATTACCAAACCTAAACATATTCCAATTAATATTTCAATAATATATATCCATTTACCGAATCTTATCTTATCTAATTCTAAAAAGAAAAGAGTTACCATAAAGAAAGAAAATATTGGAATACTAATTAAGTTAAATTTAATATCAGTCGAAGCATAAAACCCCATTATGAAACAAAATGCAATCCACCATATTAAAATATTAAACCAATTTTCTTTAAAAAAATCTATAAAATTCTTTATCATAATCATAACTCATTCACAAGAAGAATTACTAAATAGACTTTGTTTTTCACCTCCTACAATTTCTTTAACTACTTTGGATGCACCGTATACTCCCGCACCAATAGCACCATATTTCTTCATTTGTGATTTATTATTACTAATAGACTTATCAGTTCGACTCAGTTTTCGGCCTGTTCTTCTACGAAGTTTTCCAGAGTTAGGTTTTCCAAATAATTGATCATATTTCCTCTTCAAATCTTTAGCCGCCTTAGAATTTTTCCTCAATGAGTTAGCATTTTTAGCGACTTGAGCCGCACATTTTGTTAATTTATACGCAGGAGGAATAATTGCCCCAAGTGCAGCACTAGCAGCAATTTGATTAAGATTAATACAATCCAATGGTTTGCCTTCAAAAACATTTTGTCCAACTTGCATGGCAGCATCAGCAGCAACACCCGTGAGTGCACCTACTCCCATCGCAATCAGAATTGGTACAAAAGCTATATTTCCACTTGGATCTATCCAGTTTTGCGCATTCGGCGCAAAGGCATACAGATTCTCCCCGCCTTCCAACCCAATCGGATCCTGATTCACAAACCGCCCGATATCAGGGTCATAATAACGGAAGAAGTTGTAATGCAGCCCCGTCTCACGGTCGCAATACTGGTTCTGCAACCGGAACGGCTGGTGCGCCGTTCCCGTTATGTTCGTCTCACTCTTCAGTTTGCCCCAGCCGTAATAATCGCCGAACCAAACCAGATTGCCGTCCTTATCGGTCATCTCACGTGGGATGCCGATTTGGTCGCAGTGGAAGTAGTGGATTTGTTGTCTGCTTTCGCCGTCTTCGGTTGTCCAATTGCGGACCTGCGCCAAAGGTTCGTAGGAGTCTTGGTCGGTGTAGAGATAAGTATACCTGCCGTCCGGGTGGACTTCCTGCAGCAAATGGCTGCCGTCCCAAACAAACCCGGTTTCCTCTTCGAGGCCGTTCCCGCTTAAATCATGCGGGAATGACGTTTCTGAAACTTCTTCGTTTTTCAGACGGCCTTTGCCTATCCTCCTGCCCAAGGCATCGTAGGTGTAGGCCCAAGTCTCTTTCGTGCCGTTTTTTTTGAAGATTTCGGCCTTAACCGGTTGGTCATGCAGATCGTAGAAGTAGTTCTGCACTTCGCCGTCGGCCAGCTCGCGGTGGATCAGGTTGCCGAGGGTACGGACTAGAGCATAACTCCTTAAGACAACATAGAACTGGATGATTTTATGGCTAATCCTTAGGACTCTATCTGAGGAATAGGGTCGTCTGAAAGTTTATTTATACATCTTAATGTTTTGTTGAATACTTATCTAATCTAAGTTTCACTAGGGGTAAGATACAAAATTACATTTTTTTTATATAGTCTTATGGATTCATCTAAAAATAATCTAAGGAAACGAATAAAATCTTTCTTTAAAAGCATCATATTAGAAAATTCTAAATATATGATTCCGTCAGATGTGCAAATACTAACTTCATGAATATAGATATTTATAGGTTCCTTTTCTTCATATTTTAATATGATATCAAATAAATCAATGTCTTTTTCATTTAGTAGTTCTTCTTTTAATAAAATAGAAATGCCTAGTTCATGATTTTTATTTGGCTGATTATTTAATTGAAAAAATGATGCTTTGTGAATTTCATTTCTTCGACTTAGTATTTGTGAGTAATTATTCATTAAATCTAAAATATTTTTATTTAAATCTTCCATAGTTTTGTATCCAGTTTACTGATATAGATTATTTATAGTGAATCGATGAGTTGGACCTTGCTTGCAAGTTACACACCCCATTCTGCCACTCCCACGAGATACCAACCGATATGATCTGGAACTAGTATTATTCTGTGGGATTGCTTGTTGTAGTTTCTGAGTATAGATAGATGGATTTGTAGCAGCATTTTCACGAGTATTAGCCCATTCAACAAGCTTTGATTTATTGGGATCGTTTACAGGACGAATGGAAACGTGTCGTCCATGATCATTGACTGCCTCAAGCCCACTTCCTTGAAGTTTACATACATAAATAGCTTGACATTTACCAGGTTGTTTATTTAAAGATGCAGATAAACCAGTAGTAGTATCTTTACCAGGGCGAGGAGTTAAATTGATATTACTATTTGATCCTGATCGATAAATAACTCCTTTCGTTAATATTTTGTCAAGCCCTAAAAAGTCAACCCAAGTTTGAGTATTCGGCGCAAACGCATACAGATTCTCCCCACCCATCAACCCAATCGGATCCTGATTCACAAACCGACCCGCATCAGGCTCATAATACCTGAAGAAGTTGTAATGCAGCCCCGTCTCACGGTCGCAATACTGGTTCTGCAATCGGAAGGGTTGGTGAGCAGTGCCCGATATGTTGGTTTCGCTCCTCAGTTTGCCCCAACCGTAATAATCGCCGAACCAAACCAGATTGC
>NZ_JAGTUI010000073.1:0-4660 GCF_018224585.1 Neisseria sp. Marseille-Q1983 | reverse complement strand
TAAATAGCTACCTTTCTAAAATTAAATATCAACACATCGTTAAAACACAGCCAAACAAATAAAGGTGGTAAAGGACAAAAAGACGGAGAACCTCAATACAGAACGCGAAAACAAGAGTTGAAAGCAATTGGTATGTTGTTTTCATATAATTGGAATGAAAGAGTAGCAAGGTATGTCTCCAGCTCATGAAATCAGTAATGTAGAACGGCTGATTGACGAAATTAACCGCATACACGCCGGATATCACGAAAGGATTTCCAAACTGTATGGCGGAAACCTTCCCAATTTGTCAAAGATGCTCCGGCATCTGGACATCGATTTTGTGTTGCAATACCGACTTAATTTGCATGAGTCAATCAACGACTATCTGATTCGATCTGACATCGGGGACTTGCCTTTAGCATACTACTACCGCGTTAAAACCACGGAGTCCGTTTTCGACGAAATCCGCCGGTTTTCGGAACGCGAGCCCGGGTATCCGGCGAATAAGGTGTTAAATGATATTTTTGGGGTGAGAATCATCGCTGATTCCGCGCTAATGGACGAAATACATGCTGCTTTAGATGAATGGGTTTCGACGAAGGGTTTAAAAAACTGGTACGTTCAGGAAAAAAACGGCTATATCGGAACGCATGTGTACTTCAATCAAAGAAATAATCTGTTTTTTCCGTGGGAACTTCAGATATGGGATAAGGCGGATGCCTTGAAAAATATTGAGAGCCATGAACGGGACAAGCGACTTTTTGTTTAACCTTCTTTGATTTGGTAGTACACCATTAATGGGGCTTTTCAATATAGCACCGTTTACCGTGCACAACTTGGGTGTGCAGATTTAATCATGTAAGGAACTCTCGTGGTTATGGACAAATACAAGTTGAGTTTGGAAGAAAATATTTTTCTGGCAAAGAAAGTATTGGTTGCCCAAATTCACAACCTCAGCCGGTTTGAGAATTGTCAGACAACTTTGTTGCAAACCGAGCAAATTATCCGTGGCAAAAATGTAGCCTCCGTGTCACTTGAAGACATCCAAACCATCTTGAACCTGAAACGTGCCTATCAATATGTGATTTCGCATATTTCAAATGGCGAACCGGTCAATATTTCACTCCTTAAAAAAATCAACAACATTGTTGCTAAGGACGATTCTTTGGCACCCGGTGATTTCCGTACCGGTTCGGTCGGCGTAACGCTATTGGACGGTTCCCGTCATGCCCCAAATCCGGTGAAGGAAATTGAAGTGGCCCGCGTGTTACAAAATATCAGACTGCAAAGCGGTTCGACGACGGAGGCAGCCGTCCGTTTTATGCTTTATTGTATGCGGCAGCAGGTTTTTTGGGATGGCAACAAACGAACGGCAACCTTATTTGCCAACAGCCTGATGATGGAGAGGGGCTGCGGCATCTTGGAAATCTCCGAAATGCAGATGCCGCAATTCAATGAAAAACTGTCCGCATTCTATCGCTCCGGCGACGATACCGATATTTCCAAGTTTGTGTATCGAAATTGTATATCAGGCATAGACTATTTCGGCGCGGACGAGGATATGGATTCCCCCGACTCACCGAACATAGGCTAAAAACCAAGGTGTTTTTCAATACCTAAAAAGTATCCTAAATTATTCAGGAGATGTAATAAAGGTTTGCGGTTTCGTATGAGGAAAATCAGAATTTCACGCCGACACGAACACCGTATTCGTTGATTTTGGTAGGATCGACTCGGATGTTCTCGCCGTCTAAAACGAAGTCGCCAAATGCTTTGAAGGACGGTGTTTGTAGAACGGGCCGGCTTCGATGCCGACGGTATCGGTAATTTGTTTGCCGATATTCGCACCTACGCCCACGCCCCATCCGCGTGTTTTTGCATTAATGTCGGCTGAAGCACCGGCTGTGGTTGCGTTGTGTTTCAATTTGGCGTTCCAGGTCAACCTTAACCTCTGCCCAAGGATTCAGATACCAGCCGCTGCCCAAATCGAAAGTCAGGTCGCGTGCGCTTTGGTATAGAAGGCTTCGCGCTCGGTGTAGGCTGTTCCTTTCTCACTAGTTGTCGTGTCTTTGTATTTTTCATAGCCCAAACCTAAACCGGCACGCAGTTTGTTGGCCTCACTGAGCTGTTGTGTGTAAGTATAACCGGCATACACATCGGTACGTTTTTCTTTAATGCCTTTGCCGAATGGTTTGTAATGTTTCTATGGAGTTGCATTCAGACAAAATGGAGTCATAGTCTATTTTCTGAGGTAGGGCAGAATACAGAAAGTCTCGAATCTCAAGTAGCCTGTTACAATCGGCATTGTGATTTAGATATTCACGGTTATCCAGTGTGCGGCTGATCAGTGCCAGTCTGGAAACTACTATTTCAGTCAATACATCTTTTTCCATTAATGTTGCCATAATGACTGCTCCTTAATTAATATCTGTAAAGAACAAATTAGTATCAACTCTGATTTATAGTATGTCCTACAAGGCGTGGATATTTGGCGCAGTAGAATCAAGAACAGACAGATTTCTGAAAATATAGGAATTTAAAAATGCTGAGTTATTTTGGAAAAAGTGGTGTACAAAAATCTCAAATTCTGGATATATATAAATATATTATATTTATACCTATTAATAAAGAATAATATTTAATATTTATATAGAAAATGCGTTGCTTTCAAACACACTCAGCCAAAACCGGAACAGTAGGATTCAGTTTCAGTTGTCGATGACTGAAACACACTCAGCCAAAACCGGAACAGTAGAACTCAGTTTCAGTTGTCGATGACTGAAACACACTCAGCCAAAACCGGAACAGTTGGTTTCAGTTTGTCGATGACCTAAACACACTCAGCCAAAATAGAAACCGTTGACATCAATTCGTCGATGACTTCCACACACTTCAGCCAAAAACCAAAGTCCCATTTTTATCTCTAAATTTTTCGGAAAGAAAAAAACACTATAATGTTGGGTATTGATATGTGAAGGAATCCACCATGAACCTAAAAGCTTTCGATTTGATGATTAACTTCGCTCTAAAAGGAAACTTTGTTGTGGTTCTGGAAAATACATTGAATACGTTTTGCAAAAAACTTGAAGAGTCCGATGTTGCGGTTAGAGAAGCAGCTGCTACTTTGATAGATGAAACTTTATTTTGAGCCGAAGTTCTGGGTTAAAAACGGACTGATTGTCCGGAAAGACAGCTTGTTCGAAGGTGATTACATTATACCCATTCGCGTTTAAGAACTTTAGAATTTCGTAATGAAGAAGCTCCTTTTCTACGACAGGGGCGAGGTTTCTCGGATACGCGACAACTGCGGCAGCGACTTTTTTCTGGTACGGTATTCCAATCATGACAAGACCTCTTTCAAGCTTTCAATATCAACCAGATGCAAGTTTCGGTTAAGTCGTTTCAATTCCCTGTACGCCAACTCAGCATCCGCGTAAACCAAGCCGTCTTGGGCTTCTTCTAGATGGGGTGACAGATGTTCGACGTCCTTTTTCGTATGGACAAACTCGACAGAGCCCACCTCCGTATCGTACCTGCCGGATGCCCCTGTCGAGGTTATTGTAATAACAAACGGAATTTGCGAAATAATACCGTGTGCAGACAGTACGCTTTCCAGACTGACATAATTGACCGCGCGAGGTCGAAGGGCCTTGACGAGATGGGGAAACATAGCATGGACGGGCGTATCGGTGTTGGCTACACGGTAGATTCCACGATGGATTCGGAGTAACAAGCGTTGTCGGACAGCCTTCTTGACGAAGTATTGAATCCGCCTTCTGCTGCCGTCTTCAAACCATCGGCAAATTTCACCCATCCGGTAGAGGCCGTGTTTGTGTTTACGCTCCTGTTGTTGTAGCGTTTTATAAAAATGATGAAAATCCATAATTAGGGAATTTCCTATGTGGGGTCAATCTGCCATGAGTTGCTTAAACAAGATTAGTCCGGCTTCTACGGTGCAGACGGTTGCGGGTTCTTGCCATCAAATTTAACAGAGTTCCGAGAATATTGCCGGAAAAAGTACCAAAAGTTTAAGGAAGAAGAAGTTTTGGTTAACCGATATGCAATCGATATTTTAGGCATGTCAGAGCCGCCATATGATGACCACCATGTGACTTCAGTCAAATATTTTGTTTAATAAAGTGGAATTCCCATGTGGTGTAGCTATTCAAACGAAGGAATTTAAAATGTCGACATACAGACTGAATTTTACAAATCAACGGCAGATTTTTTCGTTAACAGAGCAGGAATATTTGTTTGAGCTGTCTGGTCGACTGCCTTTATCCCTGCTGACTGATTCGTCACGCAATATTGAAGAAATCGGCATCGATTTCATATACAGTTCAGCACAACTGGAAGGTAACACCTACGACCGGCATGATACTCAGGCTTTATTGAAAATCGGGCAAACCGCTGCGGGCAAATTGTATTCGGATGCCGTAATGCTGGTCAATCTGAGGGATAGCTACGGCTTTCTGATGTCTTGTATCGATACGCCGGAACCGTTTGACTGGAAAGATTTTGTCAAAACCACGCATTCGCTGATTGCCGACAAACTGCTTGAAAAAGGGGCTGTTGGCGTTGTACGCCGTGGAAGTGTGAATATCAGCGGAACCGAATATACGCCTTTATCAGCCCTATGCCGTAAAACTCCGTCCTTCAGGGCGGAGATATAAGGCAC
>NZ_JAGTUI010000072.1:0-4781 GCF_018224585.1 Neisseria sp. Marseille-Q1983 | reverse complement strand
TTTTTAGAATGACATTGCAACAAAATTATAACAAATAAGAAACTGTAAACACAGTATGTCTTAAAACGTTAAGAATAAAAATAACGTTTTGTAAATACAATAATATCATAAAATGCTTACTTCCTTCACCTATTTTTTGATATGTAAAAAATATCAATGCATAAATCAAATGTATGGTAAAGTATTCGCAAAGTAGGCATATTGGATATGTCTGAGATAAGATTATAATCAATAACTTAAGTAACTTTATTTTTGTTAATTTTATTTTAAGTGGTTGTTATTTATGCAGCAAATAGAAACCTACTTTTTCGGAAAGCTAAATCAATCTCGTGATTTTATTGTTTCTGAAAATCTCCAAGCTAACGATAAAAATTTTTGGGATGGATGGTTTAGTCGTTGCGCCAACCAAGATAAGTTAATTCCATTTACCCGAAAGGTGCTTTTTGCATCCCGCATTTGGCTGTTTGGTATTAAACTGCCTGATAGCATTACCTATATTGGTATAACCGCCCTTAGCTCAGATCAAACTGGTCGACAATATCCTTTTGTATTATTTCAAAAGCTTTACACCCTTTCCGAACAGTTAAACTCTTTTAATTTTTTTTACAAAAATGTAGATTTTTTTAACCAAACATTAATCAACGGTAAATGTTTTATAACAAATTGCTTAGGTACGCTTCATAAACCTGACCATCCATTATCCGAGTCTTTCCTCAATTTTTTATCTAAATCAGATAATATCGGCAGCTTTTGGATAGAATGTGAAAGTGGTAACCATATAGAAAGAGACGGGGAGCCGACATGTTCTCTGTTCAATAAAATATTTGGATTATAAGTAGATGAGTACATTTCCCCTATGGGCTGAACCAATTTCCGCAGACATCCCTGAAGGAGTAAATATTGAATACGATAGCCGCTTTTTAGAGCTTCAAAGCGCTGCCGAAGGAAAACCGGAACGTCAATATGGTGACACCATCATCCCTGCGGAAGAACCTGATTGGGCTACAGTAGAGAAGCTATGCAATCAACTGCTGGCTGAATCAAAAGACCTCCATGTTTTAGCCTATTACACACAGGCTCTTACCGCAAAACACGGGCTGGTTGGCTTTTGCGCCGGCTGCGAAGCCATCAAAACCAATGTGGATTTATATTGGAAATCCCTATATCCCAAACTCGAAGATGAGGACGGCGAATCCGACCCGTTTTATCGAATCAATGCATTAAGTGCGTTCACGACACTTGATGGCATCGCCAAAGAAGTATTTTCAGCTAAATTATTAGTAAACGGACTGACCCAACAGCCTATTACCGTTAAAGAAGCAGTTTCTGTCTTGCAAGGCAATGACCCTCAAAGTTATCCGGGCGGCAAAGAACGTTTGATGCTCGATATCAGGGTAAGTGCCGATACCGGCAAACCGGAATTGATTGCCTTAATCCAGGCATTAGACCATCTGAAAGATATTCAAAACACTTTCTCGACCCAGCTGCAAGACGAACACTCACTCAATTTTGAAGTGATTCAAAAACCGCTTACCCTGATCCACAAAGCCATCAATTACAATGATGGAAGTACCCCGCAGCTGCAACATGCTGAACAAACGGAACAACCCGCTGAAACGCCCGTTTCGACCGTTGCTCAAGAGCAATCGACCCTTCAAGAAGCGGATGCATGGCGTCGTCTGAATATCAAAAATCGGGCTGATGTCGATTTGGCTTTGGAAAAAATCTGCATTTACTTTGAAACGCTGGAACCCAGCCACCCTGCCCCACTATTTATCCGTAGGGTACAGCGACAAATGAATATGAACTTCTACGACATCATGAAAGATATTAGTCCTGAAAGCATTGCCAATCTGGAAGTTTTGATCGGTAAGCCTGACGAAGAAACTGGAACCTCCAACGAATAAGGTAGTCTACCCGCAATAGTGAAGTTCGTTTAAATAAACAACTTTTATCATTTAAAGGTCATTGAATATGTCACGAAACAAATCATCCGGACAAAAATTTATTGCCCGCAACCGGGCCCCTCGCGTACAGATTGAGTACGATGTAGAACTTTACGGCTCTGAGAAAAAAATTGAGCTTCCATTCGTTATGGGTGTGATGGCAGATTTGGTCGGCAAACCTGTGGAGCCACTGCCCGAATTGGCCGAACGCAAATTTTTGGAAATTGACGTAGATAATTTCGATGAACGTATGAAAGCCCTCAAACCTCGTGTGGCATTTAATGTAAAAAATACGCTTACCGGTGAAGGCAATCTGAATGTAGAGCTTGAATTGGAAAGCATGGATGATTTCTCTCCGGCAGCAATCGCCAAAAAGGTAGGTCCTTTAAAGGAACTCCTACAAGCGCGCACAGAGCTTGCCAACCTGCTTTCATATATGGATGGTAAGAGTGGTGCTGAAGAATTAATCGGAAAAGTCTTGGGAGACAGCGAGCTGCTGAAAAGCCTTGCAGCTGCGCCTAAAGCGGCTTCCAAAGACGAGCAGTAATTTCAGATGAAATCAATAAAGTGAGCGTGAATCATGACTGAAAAGCAATTAGATATCCAAGGGGATAGCGGCGCAAAAAGCGTATTCGCCGCGAATGAATTTGAAAAGCTACTGCAAAAAGAATTCAAACCTAAAACCGAAGAAGCTAAAAGTGCCGTAAACAATGCTGTGGCAACTCTTGCCCAACAGGCCTTGCAAAATGCCATTACTATTTCAGACGACACTTATCAAACTATCGAAGCAATTATTGCCGAGCTCGACAGAAAACTCTCCGAACAGATCAATCTGATTCTACATCATGAAGATTTCCAAAAACTGGAAGGCGAATGGCGCGGTCTGCATCATTTGGTTACAAATACCGAAACTGATACTTTGTTGAAAATCAAGGTATTGCCAATCTCCAAAAAAGAAGTTGCCCGCAACTTAAAACGCTTCAAAGGCACTGCTTGGGACCAAAGCCCCCTATTCAAACGCATTTATGAAGAAGAATATGGTCAATTTGGTGGCGAACCTTTTGGCTGTTTGATTGGCGACTACTATTTTGACCACTCTGCACCCGATGTAGAAATGCTCAATAGTCTTGAAAAAATTGCTGCCGCCGCACACTGCCCATTTATTGCCGGCGCATCTCCCAAATTAATGCAGATGGAGTCTTGGCAGGAATTGGCCAATCCTCGTGATTTAAGCAAAATTTTCCAAAATGCCGAGTATGCCCCATGGCGCAGCCTGCGTGATTCCGAAGATTCGCGTTATATCGGTTTGGCCCTGCCACGTTTCTTATCCCGTCTGCCTTACGGTGCCACGACAAATCCTGTCGATGAGTTTGACTTCGAAGAAGAAACTGAAGGCGCGGATCACAACAAATACACATGGGCCAATGCGGCTTATGCAATGGCGGTAAATATTAACCGTTCATTCAAATATTATGGTTGGTGTACCTCAATCCGCGGCGTGGAATCCGGCGGTATCGTTGAAAACCTTCCCTGCCACACATTCCCGACGGATGACGGCGGCGTGGATATGAAATGTCCAACCGAAATCGCCATCAGCGACCGCCGCGAGGCCGAATTGGCAGCATTGGGATTCATGCCGTTGATTCACCGTAAAAATACCGACTTGGCTGCGTTTATTGGTGCTCAATCGCTGCATAAACCGTCTGAATATTATGATCCAGATGCCACGGCTAACGCCCGCTTGTCTGCGCGTCTGCCTTACCTGTTTGCGTGCTGCCGTTTCGCCCACTATCTGAAATGTATCGTACGCGACAAGGTCGGTTCATTCCGCGAGCGTGAAGACATGGAACGTTGGTTAAACGAATGGATTATGAATTATGTAGATGGAGACCCAATTAACTCCACTCAAGAAACAAAAGCCCGTAAACCGTTGGCCGCTGCTGAAGTGGTTGTGGAAGAAGTTGAAGACAATCCTGGATATTACACTTCCAAATTCTTCCTACGTCCGCACTACCAACTCGAAGGCCTTACTGTTTCATTGCGCTTGGTTTCCAAACTGCCTTCGGCTAAACAGGAATAGTCGGGTTTGGTTCATTTAGGTGGGCATGTTCATGCCCTGTTGTAGAATCCCTTAATTTTTCAACCTTTTAACAAGGAGAGTAAAAACATGGCTATCGATATGTTCATGAAAGTTGAAGGTGTTAACGGCGAATCAAAAGATTCCAACCACAAAAACTGGACCAACATCGAAAGTTTCGACTGGGGTGCCGAGCAACCCGGTTCGATGACCAGCGGTGGTGGCGGTGGTGCCGGTAAAGTCAAGTTCAATGACTTGACCGTAGTTGCCGCTATTGACAAAGCCGCTCCGACCATTCTGAAAAACTGTGCTACCGGCCAACACTTGAGTAAAGTAGAAATTTCCGTATGCAAAGCCGGTGGCGAGCAGATTGAATATTCACGCACTACTTTGGAAGATGTCTTGGTAACCGGCGTGAAATTCATCGGCGTACAAGACAACGATGCGCTGAAAATGCGTTACTCATTCCAAGCTGCCAAAGTGAAAAACCAATATTGGGAACAAACCGATAAAGGTTCTAAAGGTGCTGAAGTTCAAATGGCCTTCAACATCAAAGAAAACAAATCCGCATAACCACTATGCGCATTTAACTGCAGAAGCCTGGCTTAAAAGCCGTTTTAAGTCAGGCTTTATTTACAATAAATTTACTTTTCAGATGACCTCTGTCTTCCTGAAAAGTTAATCGGGTTTCGACTATTACACACTTTATCAGCCCTATGCCGTAAAACTCCGTCCTTCAGGGCGGAGATATAAGGCAC
>NZ_JAGTUI010000071.1:0-4841 GCF_018224585.1 Neisseria sp. Marseille-Q1983 | reverse complement strand
CTCTTTGAGCTAAGGCGAGGCAACGCCGTACTGGTTTTTGTTAATCCACTATATAAAGCTCGGAGAAGGTATATAAGGACATCATTCCTGCACCGGCAAAAATCCGAACCCGAACGTTTGAAAACAATCCCGAATCTCCGAATTCCCGCCTGTGCGGGAATGACGAAAAAACAAGCATCCATTTGCCCCGAAGGCAGTTAATCAACCCTTTCCGCCACACACCTATTCCAATATCCAATGAAAACCATCACAGAAACCCTAAATCTCGCCCCGAAAGGCAAAAACTTCCTGACCGCCGATTGGCCCGCGCCCGCCAATGTGAAAACCCTGATTACCACGCGCAACGGCGGTGTGAGCCAAGGTGCGTATCAGAGTTTGAACCTCGGTACGCACGTCGGCGACAATCCCGAAGCCATGCGCCGCAACCGCGAAATCGTGCAACAGCAGGTCGGATTGCCCGTTGCCTACCTCAATCAAATCCACAGCACCATTGTCGTCAATGCTGCCGAAGCGTTGGGCGGTACACCCGATGCGGACGCTTCCGTGGACGACACGGGCAAGGTTGCCTGTGCCGTGATGACCGCAGACTGTCTGCCCGTTCTATTTTGTGACAGGGCGGGTACGGCGGTTGCCGCCGCACACGCGGGCTGGCGCGGTTTGGCGGGCGGCGTATTGCAAAACACCATTGCCGCGATGAAGGTTCCGCCTGTCGAAATGATGGCGTATCTCGGCCCCGCCATCAGTGCGGATGCGTTTGAAGTCGGACAGGATGTGTTTGATGCGTTCTGCACGCCCATGCCCGAAGCCGCCGCCGCATTTGAAGGCATAGGCGGCGGCAAATTCCTTGCCGACCTTTACGCGCTCGCCCGCCTGATTCTGAAGCGCGAAGGCGTGGGTGGCGTGTACGGCGGCACGCATTGTACGGTTTTGGAACGGGATACTTTCTTTTCCTACCGCCGCGACGGAGCAACGGGGCGTATGGCGAGCCTGATTTGGCTGGACGGCAATGCCGTCTGAACACGCCGCTGATATAATCTACCGACTTTGTGCTTTTGAGAAAGGCAAGCGATGAACAAAATATTCCTTACTGCCGCAGTGCTGATGCTGGGCGCGTGCGGTTTCCACCTGAAAGGTGCAGACGGCATTTCTCCGCCGCTGACCTACCGGAGCTGGCACATCGAAGGCGGACAGGCATTGCAGTTCCCTTTGGAAACCGCGCTGTATCAGGCTTCGGGCAGGGTGGACGATGCTGCCGGCGCGCAGATGACCCTGCGTATAGACAGCGTTTCCCAAAACAAGGAAACCTATACCGTTACCCGTGCGGCAGTCATCAACGAATATCTTTTAATCTTGACGGTTGAAGCGCAGGTATTGAAACGCGGCGAGCCGGTCGGCAAACCGATGACCGTGTCCGTCCGCCGCGTTCTTGCTTATGCCGACAACGAAATTTTGGGCAAACAGGAAGAAGAAGAAACCCTGTGGGCGGAAATGCGGCAGGATGTTGCCGAGCAGATTGTCCGCCGCCTGACCTTTCTGAAGGCGGAATGACGTGGCGGCACATATCGGACGCATCGATACGGACGCGCCTTTGAAACCGCTGTACGTCATCCACGGCGAGGAAGAACTGTTGCGTATCGAGGCATTGGATGCATTGAGAGCGGCTGCGAAGAAGCAGGGTTATCTCAACCGCGAGTCCTATACCGCCGATGCGTCTTTCGATTGGAACGAACTGCTGCAAACCGCAGGCAGTGCGGGTCTGTTTGCCGATTTGAAACTGTTGGAACTGCATATCCCCAACGGAAAACCCGGTAAAAACGGCGGCGAGGCACTGCAGGACTTTGCCGCCCGACTGCCGGAAGATACGGTAACGCTGGTTTTACTGCCCAAACTGGAGAAAACCCAGCTCCAGTCCAAATGGTTTGCCGCATTGGCGGCCAAGGGGGAAGTGTGGGAAGCCAAACCGGTCGGCGCGGCGGCTTTGCCCCAATGGATACGCGCCCGTCTGGACAAAATCGGTTTGGGTATCGAGGCAGACGCATTGGCACTGTTTGCCGAGCGCGTGGAAGGCAATCTGTTGGCGGCGCGTCAGGAAATCGACAAGCTCGGGCTGCTGTATCCGAAAGGGCATACCCTCACTATCGATGAAGCGCAAACCGCCGTCGCCAATGTTGCCCGCTTCGACGCGTTCCAACTGGCAGGTGCGTGGATGAAGGGCGATGTCCCGCGCGTATGCAGGCTCTTGGACGGATTGCGGGAAGAAGGCGGGGAACCGGTGCTGCTTCTGTGGGCGGTTGCCGAAGACATCAGGACGCTGATCCGCCTTGCCGCCGCCTTGAAACAGGGTCAAAGCGTCCAAGCCGTCCGCAACAGCCTCAGGCTTTGGGGCGACAAGCAGACGCTCGCTCCGGCTGCGGTCAAACGGATTTCCGTCCCCCGCCTGCTTGACGCGCTGAAAACCTGTGCCGAAATCGACAGGATAATCAAAGGCGCGGAAGAAGGCGATGCGTGGGCGGCGTTCAAACAACTCGCCGTGTCGCTGGCGAAATAAAGCGGCAATCCCCAAAATACGAAAATACTGTAAAATACCGTTAATCCTGAAAAGTATTCACCAATCCGTCCGAAAACATTTCAGACGGCACGACCACCTCAATAAAGGAACATCAACCCTATGGACAATAAGACCAAACTGCGCTTGGGCGGCCTGATTTTACTGACTACCGCCGTCCTCAGCCTGATTATCGTGCTCATCGTCGATTCCTGGCCGCTCGCCATCCTGCTTGCCGCCGTCATCGTCGCTGCCGCTGCGGGCGGTTTTGTTTGGACATCCCGCCGACAGCAGCGTCTGTTTATCGAACGTTTGAAAAAATTCGACATTGATCCGGAAAAAGGCAAAGTCAACGAGGCCAACCTGCGCCGGATGTACCACAGCGGCGGACAATATCAAAAAGATGCCGTCACATTAATCTGCTTGGCGCAAAAATGTTCGGTGGACGAGGCGCACGCTATGTTCAAAAAACGCCCGACCCGTCAGGAAATCAACCAAATGGCGGCAAAACAGTCGCGCGGTCAGAAACGTCCGCACCGTTAATCCGGCCGGCGCATATCCGCACCAATGCCGTCTGAACCCGCCCGTGCTTCAGACGGCATATTACGATTGAAAAGATGATGACACTGAAAACCGCCCCGCTCAAACGCCGCTTTGCCGCCATATTGTATGAAATGCTGCTGGCAGGCGCGGCAACCTGTCCGGCGGCATTGCTTGCCGGCATTGCCGCCATTTTCCTCAATCCCGTCTCCGCTGCGCTTTCGGCATTGGTTACGAGCATCCTGATTGTCGGTTCGTGGTGGCTTTATTTCCGTGCCAACTGGCACGGGCAGGGACAGACCTTGGCGATGAGGACGTGGAAAATCGGTTTGTGCGACCTTAACGGCATACAGCCGTCTCTACACTTACTCCGCCTGCGTTTTATTTGGGCGTGCATATTCACCGTATTCGTCCCCGCCCTTGCTTATGCCGGATTGCGCCACTTTCTCGGCATTCCGCCCAAGGGAGCGGCCGGCGCGGCATTGGTTTGGCTGATTCTGCCGTGGGGGTTCGCCCTGCTGAATCCCGACCGGCAGTTCCTGTATGACTTCCTTGCCGGGACAAGGTTGGTGGACGTAAAAGCAAAGCCTTGAGCCTTTGTACCGCAAAGGTTTCAAACTGCAAAAATGCCGTCTGAAAGGGCTTCAGACGGCATTTGCTTATCGGGGGAAACCGATTATTCGATATTCTGCACTTGTTCCCGCATCTGCTCGATTAAGACTTTCAGTTCGACCGAGGCTTGGGTGCATTCGGTAGCGATGGATTTGCTGCCCAAAGTGTTGGCTTCGCGGTTTAATTCCTGCATCAGGAAGTCCAGCCGTTTGCCGCTGCTGCCTTTGTGTTCGGTAACGATACGGCGTACTTCGGCAATGTGGGTGCGCAGGCGGCTGAACTCTTCGTCGACATCGGATTTTTGGATAAAGAGGGCAAATTCTTGTTGCAACCTGTCGTTGTCGATGCTGCCGACGGCTTCGGCGAGGCGGGCGCGGATTTTTTCTTTATGCGCTTCTACCAGGGCGGGGAAGATTTCGTCCAATGCCCCGATGATTTCTTCCATAGACTCGAGGCGTTGCAGCAGGTGTTCGCCCAATTTCTTACCTTCGCGCCGGCGTGCGGCGGTAAAGTCTTTTAGTGCCGAATCGGTCAAATCGGCAATCACCTTTGCCAATGCGTCCGCATTTTCCCTTTGGCTTGCCAATACGCCCGGAAAGCGCAAAATATCGGCAACGCCCAGTTTTGCCAAATCATAATGCTTGCGGAGGTCTTTGTTGATTTCGGCAAGCTGTCCGACCAAATCGCGATTCAGTTCCAAAGACTGATTGCCGTTTTCCGCATCTTGAATTTGGATTTTGCATTCGACTTTACCGCGTGCCAGATGGGATGAAATTTTCTCGCGGATACCGCTTTCCAAATGGCGCAAATCATCCGGCATCCTGATTTGAATGTCCAAAAAGCGGTGGTTGACGGCGCGGATGTCGAGGTTGATGCGTTTGCTGCCGCACTCTGCCGCCGAGTTGGCAAAGCCTGTCATGCTGTGGATGTGGATATTTCCGCTGCTCATGTCGTTCTCCGAAGTCCGTTAAAATGGAATCAATATATCACATCTGTATGGCGGCAAGCGTTTTCGGGTGTGAAAAATTGAAGATTTTGCAGCGGCAGATTGGAATCACGCGCTTTTGTTGCTGCAAGGAAGGGAAATGCATAGTGGATTAACAAAAACCAGTACGGCGTTGCCTCGCCTTAGCTCAAAGAGAAC
>NZ_JAGTUI010000070.1:0-4919 GCF_018224585.1 Neisseria sp. Marseille-Q1983 | reverse complement strand
CGGCAACCGGCAGGTTGAGGGTTTCGTGGTAGTCGATTTGGGTGCTGCCGCCGTCCGGGGGAGGCGATTTGGTAGAGGTCGGCTGAAAGTTGGTTTTCAGACGACCTCTATGTTAACTGCCAATGAGATTGTTAAAGAACAAATGCTTCAGACGACCTCAAAGAAGATTGTGAGGTCGTCTGAAAAACAGAAACCGCGTGCGTACTGTACATACTCTATGTAATGATTGAAGGTAAGGTTTCAGCTAGCCACAGTTTACTAATATAATTTCTCAAGCAATTCTAAAAAATTATTTGCAACCACACCGACTTCTTCATCAATAGAATCAATATTATGATTAAAAAAACGAACTTTCCCATCTGAGGACAAAATAATACTATCTCCAGAAGGAGTTTTTGCAATTGGTAATCCATATTGCTGAAAATCGGAATATATATCAATAATCGAATTAAGTTTATAATCAGACTTAAAAGACAAAAAATGATCAATAACTATCTTATTACCTTTTATTCTAACCTTTGATGGAACCCCTCCATTATTTCTAAGTAAAAAATCAACATAATCTGTATCAACCTTAAAACCTAATTTATCTTGAAATTCAATAATATCTTCGATGCTAGGGTTGATTGAATTATATGCTTTACTTAGACTTTGTAAAGTTCTCTTATCTGGCAAAATTCCATAATTTTTCATCTGCTGTATGTCATTTGGGCTCAAACCAAATTTTTTAAATTTAATATTCACTCTTAAATTACTCCTATTGCTTATTACTAACTTGGTTAAGTTATTTAACACTTCCCTTTTCTTTTTCTCTTCCGTGTTTGATGTTGGGCCGCACTGCCTGTATGTTTCACAGAATTATGTATGTCTTCAGGAAGCAGTCTCATCACTCCTCCTGTATCATGATGCCAAACAAAACCTGGAGGAGCTTCTGCACCAAAAGGATTATTTTTTCCAAAAGCCAATATATTTGCTTTCTTAAAATCTTTATAATCACTAACTGGTTTACCAATATTAACGTTTTTCACAGAGTAACGACTAAAATCGGGTAATCCAAACATATTAAACGGCACACCATGAGGATATTTTCCTCCTAATTTCCCACTTAAATGATACGTAGTCCCAGCATACCTATAATTAATAGGGTTTCTGCCATTAACTTTAATGACATGAGGCGTTGCAAATCGTAAGCCTAACCAGTCTACCCAAGCCTGCGTATTAGGCGCAAACGAATAAAGATTCTCCCCACCTAACAACCCAATCGGGTCCTGATTCACAAACCGACCCGCCTCAGGCTCATAATACCGCATCAGGTTGTAATGCAGCCCGGTCTCTTCATCGTAATACTGGTTTTGCAGTCTGAACGGCTGATGGACGTTCCGATAGACGCGTTCATCCTTTTTCAGACGACCCCAGACGGTGTATTCGCCGTACCATAAGAGATTGCCGTGGATGTCGGTCATCTCGCGCGGTATGCCGATTTGGTCGTTGTGGAAATAGGCGAGGTATTGTTTGCTGTCTTTGGCGTTGTCAAAGATTTGCGCCAGCGGTTCGTAGCTGTCTTGGTCGGTGTAGAGATAGGTGTGGCTGCCTTTGTAGGTGTACTCCTGAAGTAATCGTGTTCCGTCCCAGACGAAGTGGGTGCGTTTGGGGTCGGTGCTCGTCCAGGCGAGTTTGTCTTGGCGTTCTTTGGAAAGGCGTCTGCCGAACGGGTCGTAGGCGTATGTCCAGATCTCGGTGTTGCCGGCGGGCTTTTTGATTTCGGCGCGGACGAGTTGGTTTTCTAAATCGTATTGGTAATATTGGTTTTCGCCATTGGGCAGCTGGCGGTAGATCAGGTTGCCCAGTGTATGGATGAGAAATTTTTAAAGAACAAATGTTTCAGACGACCTCAAAGAAGGTTTTGAGGTCGTCTGAAAATATCGAATCTTACTTTTTGGCTTTTTTCTTAGGATTTAATTCTTCTTTACGTTGCTTATAAAATTGCCAATATTTCCTATTTCGATATGAGAATGGCTGATAACGAAGTTCATTATACGCAAGTTGAAAATATTTATAGGCATTGTCAATATCACCAAGCTCAAAATATATTGCACCTGCATCACAAAATATACTTGCATCAGGCTCTATTTCTCTAGCTTTTAAGGCAAGTAGTACCCATTCTAATGCTGCTTTGTAATCCCCTTTTTCCTCATAAACTCCAGAAATACCATTAGCGACTGAAGAAGTTGGTTCGACCCAATTTATCTTAGGTTCAGGAATTAAATTCCATGCTTTTAGTTTGACAGCTAATCTATCTTCAATACTTGTCAAATCATTTGATAAACAAATTAGATCATTAATTTCATCATTTAAATCTGAATTTTGCTCTTCTAAATACATAACTATTCCCTTTATTTCTTAAAATATTTAGCAATTAACAACCTTTAGGTACTTTACCATTTCTTGGTTTTCGAGGTTTCTTATATCGTGATTTACTTTTACCACCACGTGAACAATTTCTTGGACCATATTCCAACCTATAGTTATCAGGATTTAACATCCAATCCCTAACAGGCTTGGATTTAGCTCCATGATAACGACCACACCTATTCCAATAGTCGACGGCATCTTCTGGGTTGTGTCCCATATGCGCTCCTCGTAAAGAATATTCTTTACCATCCACATCTTTAAATTTTGCATCTTTGGGAATTTGGGAGGTACGAGTTAAAGCATCTATTTGTTTTTCTGTAATACCTGTAATTAAATTATCACGAAGCATACGCTTCATAACAGCACGACCAGTTGCTGAAACTTTAGATGGTGTTCTACCAACATAGGCATTCCTTCTCCACAAACCTAATGGGTCATTCCACTTTTGTATATTATCAGCAAACTGATATAGATTATCTCCACCAATTAATCTAATCGGATCTTGATTAATGAATCTACCAGCATCTGGTTCATAGTAACGAAAGAAATTATAGTGCAGTCCGGTTTCTTCATCGTAATACTGGTTCTGCAGTCTGAACGGCTGATGGACGTTCTGATAGACACGCCCGTCCTTTTTCAGACGGCCCCAGACGGTGTATTCGCCGTACCATAAGAGATTGCCGTGGATGTCGGTCATCTCGCGCGGTATGCCGATTTGGTCGTTGTGGAAATAGGCGAGGTATTGTGCTTCGTCTCGGTTGTTATGGAAGACTTGGGCTAGGGGTTCGTAGCTGTCTTGGTCGGTGTAGAGATAGGTGTAGCTGCCTTTGTAGGTGTACTCCTGAAGTAATCGCGTTCCGTCCCAGACGAAGTGGGTGCGTTTGGGGTCGGTGCTCGTCCAAGAGAGTTTGTCTTGGCGTTCTTTGGAAAGGCGTCTTCCGAACGGGTCATAGGCATATTCCCAAATCTCGGTATTGCCGGCTGGCTTTTTGATTTCGGCGCGGACGAGTTGGTTTTCTAAATCGTATTGGTAATATTGGTTTTCGCCGTTGGGCAGCTGGCGGTAGATCAGGTTGCCCAATGCGTCGTAGGTGTATTCGATGCCGTTGTATTCTTTGAGGCGGTTGCCGCTGCTAATGTTGCTGCCTTTGCCCTTCCCTTCGGCTGTTTTGTCGGAAAGGATGTTGTGGGCGGGGTCGAAGGCGAAGGTTTCGCTGCGGCCGCTTTGGCTGTTGCGGGCTTCCTGAATCCGTCCGATTTTGTCGTAAACGTAATGAAGGACGCCGCTTCTTTGGTCGGCGCTTTGGATCAGGTTGCCGGCTTTGTCGTAGGCGAATGAGATTGTTAAAGAACAAATGGTTCAGACGACCTCAAAGAAGATAGTGAGGTCGTCTGAAAAATCAACTTTCAGACGACCTCTATATCAACCAACGCATCAATTGGTAATGGGATTGGATTGTTAAAGAACGGATGTTTCAGAGATGGCCTTACAGGCTTTGTTGGGTCTTGATCCAACCCGCTTGTTATGGCTTGCTTAAAGTTATTTGCTATTTAATGCATCCGAAAATAAATCAAATATTCCTTTTGAAAATTTTGATGTTTCAATAGGCTCGGGCAAAACTAATAAATAATAGTAGGCTTTTTCAAAAATTAAATTAATATCGTAAGGTTCAAAGTCGGATAATCCATCAAATTTGTATAAACTAACCACTTGATTCATCGTAACTCTTTTTCCTTCAAGACCAAAACAACCTTCTCCGTTTTTATTTAAGTGGTAACCTTTTTTTAAATGGGAATTTAACATTTTATTATTCTTATAAAAGAATAGATTTTTTTCATCATTAAATTCTGTATATTCATACTTAAATTTTAGTTTATTTTCTACTATGTCTATAATTTTTTTATAAACATTTTTAATTTCTTTGTCTGTATAAAAACGATAAAATTCACCTTCTGTCCAACCCATTTTTATTTTCCTCCCTTTCCTTTTTTTGATGCACGACCACAAATACCATGTTGTACATCGCTTTTTAATTTTCCATTGCTATCTCTTAGATGAATATCTTCTTCAATATACAGTCTTTTTATTCCATCTTGCCTATCAACACGTTTAATTTTTTCATCATCTACCTCAAATGAAATATAGTATTTACTTTTTTCTTGAGTTAATCCCATTTGCCCACGCGCTTTAGAAGCATCTAACTGTTCCGGATTCATTGTCGTTACATAAACACCTTTTGCTTTTCCCTTAATTGCGCCTTTTCCCCGTCGTCCCGGATCTTTAGCTCTGATAACACCTTCTCCAATAATACCGTTGTAACCTGCTCTATTTGTATAATGATAAACTCTTGTTAATCCCCATACATCAATCCAACTCTGCACATTAGGTGCAAACGAATAAAGATTTTCCCCACCCCACAACCCAATCGGGTCCTGATTCACAAACCGCCCGGCCTCAGGTTCGTAATAACGCATCAGGTTGTAATGCAGCCCGGTCTCTTCGTCGA